>NZ_JAAVJL010000003.1:300000-479903 GCF_012863495.1 Pseudanabaena yagii GIHE-NHR1 | reverse complement strand
TCTTTGAGTTTGCTTATCCCTCCCTCTTTATAATCTCGTAAATAGTTCAACAGTGTCGGTTCACTGATTCTTAGCAGTTGTATAATTTCCTTGTGCGCGTATTTCTGGCTTTTTAGGTATAGTGCTTCCATTTTTCTCTGCACTCGTGGATGCGGATGATGGAATCTTTCGTAATGCAGCGCATCTATTTCTTCCTTGGTAAATGTTATTCGGAGCATCTTGGAAAAAAGTTAACGTTTCTTCCATCTTTACTCTTATAAAAAATAAAGTCTACCCCCTGTCAAGGTATAGCTGAATATTGCCAAATACTAAAGGGAGAAAGGCGGAAGGTCGAAGAGTGAAAGGAGAAATTAAGAAAGTGGTTTTAGGCGATCAAAACGATCCTATTACTTTATATTTTTCTTCCCTCTTCGATCTTCATTTTTCGATCTTCTTGACAAATGCCCTTTCGATATCAATCAGCGATCGCCCAATCCCCATTGCCTTATCTTCCTATCTGCAAATGACAATGGCGTTGCACAAATGAAGGATGAATCAAGAAAAGGTGGGAATCGATTTGTACTTGAGATAATGAATTAACAGACGAATTGAATACCGCAACATTTGTTCAGATTTTGAATAACATAAAGTTTTGCGATGCAATCTGGCAAGATAATGTCTCAGTCTCGTATTTTCACCCTCAACTCTGGTCATGTAGGTTTTGCTAATAATTTGATCTTCCGAGTTGATAAACATTTTGTAGACACAGTAGCCATCGGTAACCCAGAAATAGCATTGCCAAACCTTAATCAATGTCCATAGAGGTTCAAAGGTTTTGCTACTCCTATCCCCTAATACCCAAGCCAAGATACCTTGGCTAAAATGATTCACCGCAGTCCATAGCCAAATCAAGTTTTTTTTGACCCAACAAAAGTCTGGAGTTCATCCAGTTCACCAACATCAGGAATAGTCTCAATCGGTGGATGTTCTGGTAATTGCTTGGCTGCTTCCTTAACCCAGTTGATGACTGAGTTGTGACTAACATCGGTACATCTCTCAATTTGTCTAAATCCCATGCCGTTGCAGTACATTTTTAGGCATATTTTTTTGACATCTTGGGAATATCCCAGCACTGAGTAATGATCAATGAACTGACGACCGCAATCAGCGCAAATATGATTTTGTTTGTCTCCTCGTTTCCCATTTTTACGAATATGTGTTGAACCACACTTTGGACATTTCATTGTTTTTCATTGCTTAAACTCGTTATCTTTAATATTTACTCATTCATCCCTCATTTATGCAACGCCATGACAATTATTTCCCGACCTGCGGGACTAATGACATTCTCAGTGGTGGTGCGATCGCATATCGGCGGCAAATCAGGCAAAAGTTGAGTATCTATCCCAACAGGTTTTGCATTCCCATGATCCTGTTTTTGTACTCACTCAGGCAAAAAGTATTGTGGCAGGCAAAATCCATAATTCACGGATTGTCTTACAGCGTCTCAATCGCAAACGTAAGACAGAGACGGCAACCCATGCCATCAGCGAACTAGCGGAGTCAATCAAAAATATCCCGACTATTGAATCCGTGGAATCTTTGCTTGGGGTTGAAGGTCATGCGGCAAATTTGTACTTTCAAGCTTTTGCTTCTCTGCTCAATGGCAAATTTGAATTTGAAAAGCGGACTCGTCGCCCACCCACCGATCCAATTAATAGTCTTTTGAGTTTGGGCTATACCCTTCTTTCCCAAAATGTGCACTCGATGATTGAAGCGATCGGTTTGCATACGCACTTTGGTAATTTGCATACGCCACGCCCCAACTTACCTGCCTTGGTTTGTGACTTGATGGAAGAGTTTCGCGCTCCTGTAGTTGATTCGTTTGTAGCTTATTTGATCAATTCTAATATTTTCTCGCCAGAAGATTTTACGCCTCCCGATGCGCGGGGTGGTGTGTATTTACATCCTGATGGACTGAAGCGTTTCTTGAAGCATTGGGAGGAAAAACTGGCGACGGAGGTTGTGCATTTGCATACGGGCTATAAGGTCAGTTATCGACGTTGTATGGAGTTACAGGTTTGGGAATATGTTGCTTGCTTGAGTGGTGAGCAATCGGTGTACCGTCCGATGAAGTGGGATAAATAGGATGTTTTATCTAGTTTGCTATGACATCGTTAATGATCGCCGCCGTACTAAGGTCTCGAACTTTTTGCAGGGCTATGGACTACGGGTGCAGAAGTCGGTATTTGAGTGTGTGCTCCCGATCAGTACAAAACGGTGCAGAAACGTCTTCGCAAGCTGATTAAGGAGCAGGAAGACCAGATCCGTTTTTATCCGATGTCCCCTCGCCATCGACAGTTAGTAAAGATTGTGGGGATGCAACCCGATTTTCATGTTGACGATGTGGCTTTTATTGTCTGAAAAAGTCATGAAGTGCGGCGCGGAGCGCCGCACTTCATTATTCAAAAAAATTACACGTTGAGGTGGTTATGTCACGGGACTTTATTAGTAAGTATCAGGAATTGCGGGTATATCAATTGGCGTTTGAGGCGGCGATGTCTTTGCGTGAATTGGAATATGAGTTACCCGAACGGGAGAAAAATTTGCTGGCTGAACCGATGTTGCTTGCCGCAAGACTAGTTTTTATTCATGTGGCGGCGGCTTGGCATAAACGTTATACTTATCGCGCTTTTATTACAGGTATCAGTGATGCGGCGGCGCAGGCAGCTAAAGCTCAGTCATGGATTGAGTTTGCTGTGACCTGTGGCTATTTCGACGCAGAAAAAGGGCAGGAGATCTATCGTCAATATGATGAGATTATTACGGCTCTAGGGCGGATGTCTGAGAATGCTAATGCTTGGCTGTTGCGAGGTAAATAGTGATGTTGCAGCGCTCTCAGTTAAAAATAACGTGAGTTCGGGTTAAGAGGCAGAGGGTAAAACCCAATCCATATGTAAAGAAGGCTTCTTGGGTTGATGGCAATAAGCAATCAGCCCACAAATGACATTAATCATGGCATTGATGGGACTGCGATGACGAGAATACTTCGACAAGCTCAGTAACCATGTTCAATCTGGGAAATATTTTTGAGTTGGTCAATGATCGCTTCAATAATAGAGCGTTTGCGAGAAAGCAACTTATCAGTCAAGCGCATCAAGCGATTTTTCATATTGCGTTTGGGTTTAGCGAAGAACTCAATGCCAAAATCTTGGAACAGTTGAGATGCTAAGGATTGAGATACATAACCACGGTCAGCAAACACTTTACCAAACATGAATTTGAGCAAATCAGGGATCGGCTTACGGTCATCAACATTGCCTGGAGTAATTTGGATATTCAGCAGTTCACCGCATTCATTAACGAGTAAATGCAGTTTGAAACCAAAGAACCAATCCACTGATGTCTTACCACGGGCTGCTATCCCTTTAAAGACTTTGTGCTGGTGTATCCGTCGATTGTGACAGACATCTAGTGATGTTGAATCTACAAAACTAATACCTGTACATTCGCCAAAACAATATTTCAGGTATATGCACAATGGCATCATTGCTGAACCCATATACTCGACAAACCTGTTGTAGCTTGGTAGTCTGGGAAACTCCTTCTGCCAATATTTGCACACTTGTTTTTGATAGAAATGCTTGAAGTCTCGGTAGTGGTTTTGGTGAAAGGCGATCAGGATCGTCATGATTTCACTCATACTCAGACCTCTTGACCTTTGTCTTTGTTGTAAGCCATTACCCAGCAACATTTGTCGCCATTTTGGTTCAAATATTTTGCAAAAATCATCGACATGGCAGAATAGGGCTTCTAAACTATTAGTCATGGGAGTTACTTCGCTGAACTTGTTTTACTTATTTTCAGCTTATCGGTTTCTCCCTTTTTTTGTCCTTTTCCTTATCCCGAACTCACGTTAAGGAAATAAAAAGGGGACTGGGCACTCAACAACGAACCTAATTCAATCTACTTAATTTTAATATGTGGATAATTTCCAAAGAATTTCGATTTGAAGCAGCCCACAAACTGCCTCACCATGATGGCAAGTGTCAACGTTTACATGGTCATTCATTTGTAGGTAAAGTCTTTCTTAAAAGTGATTCACTACAATCTGATGGATCTCAAGCAGGCATGGTGTTAGATTACGGAATTATTAAAAAGTATCTAGAACCGATGACTGAAAAATATCTTGATCATCATTATCTAAACGAATCTACTAATTTAGAAAATCCAACAAGTGAGGAACTAGCTAGATGGATTTTTAATTACCTTCAAGAAGATGGTCTAGAAAGCTTATACGCTGTCGAAATTCGCGAAACCTGTACATCAGCCTGCACTTATTTCGGCGGAAACAATGATTATTACAGCATTGTTAAGTAAAAAAAGCCAAAATTGTCTCAGAGTAGTCTTAGAACAGATAGTTGTCACTTATTTGTTATTAAATTTATATGAATAAGTATAAATATTTATTCTTGTTGACGTGTTTTCAAGATTTGAGGGTTTTGCTTGGCGCGTTGTTATATATTGAAGGGGTATCTCTGCCCGTTAGTTTAGTTGTCGTCATGCCCAAATGGTTTAATACTGCTGGTCCTTGTAAGCCTGACATTCACTACATGTTGTCAGCTACTGACCGCTTACCTGAAATCAAACAACTAATTGCTCAGGAAAACTATTTTGTGATCCATGCGCCAAGACAGGTGGGTAAGACTACAGCTATGTTGGCACTTGCCCAAGAGCTAACTGCCAGTGGTCAATATACGGCGGTGATGCTTTCCTTAGAGGTGGGAGCAGTTTTTTCGGATGAGCCTGATTTAGCGGAAAAAGCTATTTTAGATGAGTGGAAAGACTCGGCACAATTTCGCTTGCCTCCTGAGTTGCAGCCACCAGATTGGACTACGGGAGAAGCTGGTCGTCAGATTGGCTCGTTTTTGAGTACATGGTCTAGAAAGTCATTACGCCCTTTAGTGGTATTTTTAGACGAGATTGATGCCCTCAGTGATAAGACTTTGGTTTCTGTGCTGCGCCAGATTCGCTCAGGCTTTCCCAATCGTCCACAGGGATTTCCGCAGTCATTAGCACTGGTGGGGATGCGCGATGTACGGGATTATAAGTATGCTTCAGGTGGGAGCGATCGCCTAAATACTTCTAGCCCCTTTAATATCAAAGTGCGTTCCTTTACTCTGAGTAACTTTACCCTTGAGGATGTGCGGAATCTTTATCAGCAGCATACGGATGCAACGGGGCAGGTGTTTACCCCCGAAGCAGTTGATTTGGCTTTTCATTTGACACAAGGACAACCTTGGTTGGTCAATGCGATCGCCAAGGAAATTGTGGAATATATTACGAAAGATCCTGCGATTCCCATTACTCCTGATTTAGTGAATCAAGCGAAGGAACTTCTGATTAAGAGACAGGATACGCATCTGGATAGCCTTGCGGAAAGATTGCGAGAAGATAGAGTGAGGGCAATCATTCAACCAATTTTATCGGGATTAGAGCTGGGAGATACTCCCGATGACGATCGCCGCTACTTGTTGGATTTGGGGTTAGTGGTGCGGAGTCAGGAAGGCGGATTAAAGATTGCGAATCCTATCTATCAAGAAGTAATTCCGAGAGTTTTATCTCAAGGGGTGCAGGATAGTCTGCCGATGATTCAACCTAGCTGGTTAAATCCTGATGGAAGTCTCAATGCTCAAGTCCTACTTGATGCTTTTCTCAAATTCTGGCGGCAACATGGTGAGCCATTGTTCAAGAGTGCCAACTATCCAGAAATTGCACCACATTTGGTGATGATGGCATTTTTACATCGAGTGGTTAATGGCAATGGTACTTTGGAAAGGGAATATGCTATTGGTTCGGGTAAGATGGATATCTGTTTGCGCTATGGTAAACAAACTATGGCAATGGAATTGAAGGTTTGGGCGGATAAAAGACCTGATCCACTTAAGGAAGGTTTGCCGCAGATCGATAAGTATTTGTCGGGGTTGAGTTTGGATACGGGTTGGTTGGTGATCTTTGATCGCCGTTCTGGTTTGCCGCCGCTAAGCGATCGCACTACAACTGAAAATGTCATTAGTCCTGCTGGTCGAGAAATCATCGTTATTCGGGGATAGATGACCAATGCTGACAAATCATATTGTTGCTAGCTTGTCCAGAAGCTAGCTTTATTGGTTTACAGTACTCCCAAAAAACATAATTAAAAGATACTAAACTACGGTATATACCTTTGCCTCCCAGGGAAAGATTGGTTCTTTACCAGCAAATGAGTTAGGCACATCCCTCTCTTGCGTTATTTCTCGCCATTTTTTACCTGATGGCAGGTTAGGCCAGTTGGGAATAACATATTGGGAATTAGGATTAAGAGGATCGGCAGTCCCCCAATCAGAAAAATTAGCGACAACGACAACAATATTATCCCCAGAACCTCGCTTCCAAACTAAGACACGTTTGCCTTGATTGAAATCTAAATGGATGAAGTTATTATCGTTCACTGCCAATGCCTTTGAAGTAGTACGAAATTTCACGAGTCGGGCAACATAGTAAAAAACGCGCTTTCTCCAATCATCATCAAGACGAGAGGAGTTGACAGGATCGACCTGTTTTCTGTCGGACTTATCTTTGACATCCTTGGAAAATATATCATTATCCATCTGATCCGCAAATTCATCTCCCGCCAAAATCATGGGGATGCCTACTGCTGTTAACAGACAAACAAATGCCAATTTTATTCGCTTTTCCTTGTCAAAAACTCGATTAAAATCGAGGTAACTGTAGAGCCGCTCAGCACCTTCCCCCTCAACATCATGGGAAGTGATATAGTTAATCACCTGAGAGCCGTCTGTAAAGCCAAGATTTAGATTGCGGCAGTCAATCATTTTGCGAATTGAAGTTTCAAAACTTTCGCCGCCATAACTTTTACCGACAACGGCTGGTTTGACTCGGTTTTTAAAGTCTTCGTTCCAAAAACTATCTAACCGCTTTTGATCGAGCATTGCCCTCTGGAAGCCAATACTTTCTCCAATAACCAAGAAATTATCATCTCGACCACCACGCTCTTTCCAGAGAGAACGAGAGAAATCTTTGACTTCCTGAAGAAAGTCGTAGTTCTTAATGTTATTGACACTATCTAGACGTAAACCATCCACGCGATAATATGTCATCCAGTGAAAGAGATAGGCTTTAAGGAAAGCACGAGACGGGAATAGATTATCTATCTTGCTACCACTCAAGGGATCGTAGCCCGATGTCTGGAAGTTATATTTAATCAGATCTCCCCCAAAACCATCCCGACCATCTTGTTCTGGATCGCCACTACCTGACTTAACAAAAAAATCTAGGAAGTTAATATTTCGGATGGCAGTTCCACTCGAAAAAGCCATAACAGTGTCTTTGAAAAAGCGGATACTTTTTTCGTGGCAGGTTTTAATCAACTCAACCAAATCAAGTGATGCTGAAGGTGATTTTGAGGCGGCAGGAAATCCCAGATCATAATCAGCCGCAAAAAAGTTTGATGTTCCGTAACCCCAATTGTCAACCTGATTGCTGTCGGCGGGAGGTAACAATTCTAGGGCATTGGTTCCTAGTTCAAGTAAATGGGCACGATTATTGAGAGCAGCCACTGTTGGGAAAGTTGTACTTGATAACTCAGGAACCAGTAGGGCTAAAGCATCTTGAAATGTACCATTCCCGATCTCAATAGTGTTGCGAGAGGTAACACGAGTCCAGCGCGTTGGCAGTTCATAGATGACAAGACTATTGTTGGATGGCAGTAACGATGGCGAAGGGTCATTCGTCCAGTCTACGACCCTGCCATCAGGATCGCAAGGGGTTAATTTGCCTCCTTGATGGAGAATAACGCTAGCTGGATCGAAATCGGTAATTCCTGTCTTTCCTGCTGTGACATTTTGAGGTATGGGAGCGCGGGTGCGGCGATCAATTGTATAGGCAGTGGGATCGGTACAATAAAGTACCTGATTGAAACTCGCTAAACTGTAGGGATCGGTGTTGCGAACCTTGAACCAGTAAAAATAAACCTGATTTTCTTCGAGGTTGCAATTAGCAACATCCACTTCCCATAATTCAGGAAACGAAGGAGAAGGAGTGAGGGTAATCTCTTGAAATTGGCTAATTGACTCGGTACTTTTGCCGATAAAGAGAGTTGGGGGTATGTCTATCGCGCCAGGTCGCCACAGGATAAAGTGGGTTTCTTTTCGTCTTAATAAATCTACCTTTGACATAGTTTAAAACTTTGCGACGCTATAGGTAATATTAAACAAAACTTAAAATTCTAATTGCAGTAGTAGTCAAACCTTAAATGTAAGTTTTAAGTTAGTATTATACAAACATAAAATTAACAGCAATCTAAGATATTTGCAAGAATTTTAAAAGTAGTCATAGGGTAAAAGTGCATATTTGTTAACAATCTTGCGAGGAAATACTTTTAAACAAAGGAGTGTTTTGAGCGCCATTATGAATATGTGCAACACCATATCAGCAGTTACTACTTAATCCCCTACTACTGAGCTTCTTTTATTTTGATTGGGAATGGCATGTAAATAGTAAGATCATTCCTTCTTTAAAATTGATACTTTGACAACTATGACAAGCCTAGAATTTTCGTAATGAGAGGTAATAGTTTTGTTCCTGATTCGACGAGTTTTGTGACATCAGGTAAACTAGCGATCGTTCCTTTCAAGATTTTTACAGCGGTCTTGGCTAACTTTTGTAAGGTGCTATCTTCGGGCTTTTGTCCAGACTCAGCGAGGACTTTTACTTGTTCTAGAGCTTCTACTTTATCTTCTTCATTTAGCTCAGATTCAGATTCGATTAGAGATTGCAGTTGAATTAGCAGATCCTTGAGACTGGGTTCATTGGGATCGGTGGTATCGGGAAGTTGGCTAATGGTGTTGGTGACATTGCCACTAATTGCTCCTAGAGCAACACCTGTCATTGTTTGATTTTCACCCGCAGCAGCAATGCCGCTTATGTTGCCTTGGACACTACTGATGCTAACGTTGCCTTTATTTTCTTGTGCCATGTTGAATTCTCCTTGGTTTTGATAGGTCTCTACATAAAATTTAGGCTGACTGATGGCATTTTCTAATAATTTTTCTAAACTACGAATGCGTTCGTCTTTTTCTTCAATGCCTGTTAAGAGGGCTTGCATATCACTATAGGGCAGAGACTTAATTTGTTTGTATTTGGCAAAGTATTCGGCATTAAGGGCTGACCTGTTGGTGTCTCCTGTGACCTTGGCTTGCAAGCGAATTTTTTCATTGCCTCTTCCTTCGAGGGCAATTACTTCTAGTTCTGCTTCAGGATGCTGTTCGATCAGTTGTTTGAGAGCGATCGCAGCGGCGCTAGGGTCGATACCTTCGTAGTGAAATAGGTCGAGGGTTTTGAATTTAATGCCGACTTCGCGCAGGTCGAGGTTTTGGGTTTGGTAGAGGTCGAGGGTTTTGATGATGGGGGCAATGAAGTCCGCAAAATCACCTTCTTTAAAATTTTCCTTTTTATTGTCAGGTTTGCGACAGGGATCGGGATCGGCTGCGGTGGGTAGCTGCATGAAGATGTAATCGCATTTGATGTTATCGAGATTGGTATATGTGGAAATGCCCCAATTTTCGATATAGGCTCCTGTTAAGCAAGTGCCTGAGAGATTAGCTTGGTATAGCTGAGTTTTGACGAGTCTTGCACCTGTGAGGTTGGCGTTTTCGAGGGTGGCTTCGCTGAGGTCTGCACCGATGAAGAAGGCATCCTTGAGATTTGCGTCTTTTAAGTTTAATCCGTGGAGGTTGAGATGCTCGAAGTGTTTACCTTGTCCGTCTTTGGTAATCGCTAGTTCACGGATTTGAGGATCTTCGAGATAGGTGCGATCGCAACGGGCTTGTTCTAGTTGTTTAGCTAAGTGCCAGTTGGTACGGGTTAGGTTTGCTTGGCGGAAGTCGGCACTTTTGAGGGTAGCTTCTGTAAAGTTTGCATCGGTGAGGTTGGCGCGACGAAATTTGGTTCCACCTTGGGAGATGGCGGCGATCGCTATGGATTGAATGAGGGTGTATTTTCTGTTTCCTTGGATGGCTTGGCAACCGACATACAGTCCATTGAGGGATCAAGTAGCACAGTAACAACACTTAGTAAACCAATTTTTGAAGAAATCCTTTTCTAACAAGTAAGGGAAAATGTTGATTAAATGCTGAAGTAGTTTATGAGACTGAGGTCTAAGCAATCGAATAAAATATTTGAGAAGCGACCACATCATCTCAATGGGATTAAAATCAGGAGAATAGGTGGGTAAGTACAAAATCTTAGCGCCTGTCTCTGTAATTGCTTTTGTGACCCCCTCAACTTTATGGCAGTTGAGGTTATCCATGATTATCCTATGTTCAGGACGTAATTTAGGCACTAGGTCATCTCGGACAAAGGTGAGAAAATCTGCTCCTTTCATAGAACCCTGAATCTTTTTCAGGCAAACAATACCATCAACTGAAATAGCGCCAATTATTGTGTATTTCTGACCTTTGTAAAAGGGACGATGACTGAATACTCTTTTGCCGCGCTCACTTCTTGCCACAGAGCGTTCCATCCCCTGCCATATTCCTGTTTCATCAATACAAATCAGATCTTCAGCTTTCACCTCATTCAATGCTTCCCAAAATTCACATCTTTGCTGTTGTACTGCCTCACTTTTTACCTTTTCATGGCGATAGGTCTTTTTTTTAGAGTGATGTTATGCCTCTGGAAAAATCGGCACATACTGCCAGTGGTCACGGATACTCCTGTTTGTTTTGCTACTTCCTCACAGTACTGCCATAGTGTCCAATCTGGATGCTCTGTCACAATTTCGAGGATTTTCTCTCGATGGACTTCGAGGGGACTTTTGATTGGACTACCTAATGGTTTGTGGTTTAGTTCTCCTGTCTCTCGGTATCGATTCAGCAGTGTTTGCACTGTTTTCGTCGCCACTTGAAATTGCTTCGCTACTTCCCGAATCGATGTATTTCCTGCTTCGTAGGTTGCTACGATCTTTTCTCTGAGATCTAGTGAGTAAGGTGCCATTTTTTACTCTCTTTTTTGTTCTGCTATCTTATCTTGTACTACCCTTTCCCTCAATAGACTGTATGTGCCTGATGCTATGACGGTAATGGCGATGAGGCTAGACACGATATAGGATGTGTCGTTGGCTCCGCCTAGGATCACGCCGAAGATAATGCCTAAGAGGGCGATGATGCTTGTAAAGATTAAGGCTCCGCGCCACATTAGCGATCGCGCGATCGCCACGGCAATGGACATATTGGCAATGCCTGCGATCGTTCCTGCTAGGGATAGGGCAGTGAATTGTGCGCCGAAGGCGAGGATTGCTCCTGTTGTGGTGGATGGTAAGAAGGCGCTGGTGACAATGGCTCCACAGGCAAGGGTTTCGAGAAGGATAGCGAGGGTTGCACCGATGCCTCGTAGGTAGAGAGAGTGTAAAGTAATCTGTGTAAAGTCTAGGAAGTATACAGAGAGATAATCAAGACACACAATAACTAACACCCAAAAGATGAATATACGCAAAGAATTGCTAAACGAATTGTTGCAAGAATGTAAAACTCCACCTGACCTATTCGGAGAAGGAGGAATCCTGAAGCAACTGACGACCGCGTTGGTGGAACGGGCGTTGGAAGCAGAGCTATCAAACCATCTTGGCTACGGCAAACATGAACCCAGACCAGAAGGACAAACCAACAGTCGCAATGGTTATAGCCAGAAAAAAGTCCAAGGGGACTTTGGCGTAGCAGAAATTGCAGTACCGCGAGATCGCAGTGGTGAGTTTGAACCACATCTGGTGAAGAAAGGACAAAGCCGCTTGTCAGGACTAGATGAAAAAATCATTGCTCTCTACGCACGAGGCATGAGTGTCAGGGATATTCAAGCCCAGTTGCAGGAAATGTATGGAGTCGAAGTATCACCGACATTAATCTCCAATGTCACTGATGCCGTGATTGATGAGGTAAAGCAATGGCAAAATCGTCCCCTTGATGCGGTCTATCCAATCGTATTTCTGGACTGTCTGGTCATTAAAGTCCGAGACAATGGCAGGGTAATTAATAAGTCCCTGTACTTTGCCTTGGCGGTGAATATGGATGGGTACAAGGAATTACTGGGTATGTGGATTTCTCCCAATGAAGGTGCGAAATTCTGGCTGTCAGTACTGACCGAAATTCACAACCGTGGCATCAAAGATATTTTGATTGCATGTGTCGATGGCTTGACTGGTTTCCCTAATGCCATTGAGACGGTATTTCCGAAAACTCAGGTGCAGTTATGCATTGTCCACATGGTCAGGAATTCAGTCGCTTTTGTACCTTGGCAACAGCGCAAGCAAGTTTGTGCTGACCTCAAGGCTATTTATAGCGCTGCAACGGAGTCGGAGGCTGAGTTTAACCTTGAGTTGTTTGCTGAAAAGTGGGACAAGCAATATCCATCAATCTCCAAGTCTTGGCGTAGTCATTGGGCGAACATTATCCCCTTCTTTGCTTTCTCCACTGAGATTCGTAGGGCGATTTATACCACCAATGCCATTGAGTCGATGAATAGCAGTTTGCGGAAGGTGATTAAGTCTCAACAGATTTTTCCGACCGACGAAGCTGCTTTCAAGCTGGTTTATTTGGCAATGCGGAATATTTCTAAGAAATGGACGATGCCCATTCGTGACTGGAAACCTGCACTCAATCGCTTTGCTATCCTTTTCGAGGATCGTCTCCACTTCTAGTTTCTAGACTTTACACACTTTGCTTGACAATCTCAGTCTTTGGCGCTCTCGTATGCCCAGCAAATGTTGGCGAGAGAGCAGGAGCGATGAGACTATTACTGGAGTTTAGACTAAGTTGATTGAGATAATCAGAAAAAGAGCAGGAAAAAACAACTCAGAGAATGAAGAACTGAGCAAAACCAAGAGAAAGAAAACGAGAATATTGAGGATTAGGAATTAGGGTTGTCTTTGTTGGTCTTTTTTGGACGAGAAGGACGTTTTTTGATGATGGGAAAGCGAGGAAAAGGAGAGCGCTTACGCCCAGATTGCCAACCAAGAGACTTACCGCGAGGTTTCGGAGAACAAGCAGGAGAGCCAATCCTAACTAAAAGTGTCGCAAAGCCCTGAGCGACCCGACCAAAGGTGAGATTAGTTTGAGGCTTCTGCCAAGGTAAAGGATTATCAATGACCAGTTTTCGAGCGAGCCACAATTGCCAAGAGAGTAAAGGCATGAGGTCACTCCAGCGCAAAGCTTGTTGAGGAGTCAGTAATTGTGGCAGAGTCCAATGTAAACGCTGTTTGGCAAAGCGATACCAATGGTCGATGGCAAAACGACGTAAGTACAAGCGCCAAATTTGCTCTAAAGATGGCATTTGCTCACCCACCCAAGCTAACCACAAACCAGAGCAATGGGGATGGGTAACTCGCATAACTTGGAAATGTCGTTGGGATGCTTTTTTAAAGTGTAAATCAGACCATTGCTGGATTTGCACTTGTCCAACCGTCTCATCCTCTAAGCTAAAAGTTGCTGATGGCTCTCCCCAACTATCAGACTTGGCAAGTTGGAATTTATCCCCATGCTTACGGGGACGACCACAGCCACTATAGGGAGCAGGGACTTTGTATAAGCATCGGTTAGGACGTAGACGCAGCAGTAAGTCTGCGGGGATATCCTCTGTCAAATTCATAAAGGCGGCACTGCCATATTCACTGTCATAGGTAGCGATCGGTCTTACCGTTAAATCTCGACATACTTGCCTCAGTTGAAATGTAGCTCTTTGTGCGGCTGTCTCAAAACTACTGATGCGTTCATGACATAACGGAATTGCCCAACTCCCTGTCATTTCTGGTATCCATGCCAAGGTGCTGTAGTCATGCCCTAACATGATCGGTTTGTTCCCTTCAACCAAATTCGGTTGATGCACAAAACTCCTATCTTTTAGAGTTTGGTCATGGGGTCTTTCCCATCCTGTATGGTCTCCTGCTAGCAAGGGTCGTATATCTTTGGGTATTTGTTCGACGCACAGTCCTCTGAGTCTCCCTCGTCTCGGACGGCTATCTTTTAACGATTCATACAAGCTTGACCATTTCCGTCGATACACTGCTGATAATGATAATTCTGCAAATGACTTTACACTTGGACTGGTCAATACTGCATCCATTAGGTCAAATATTGCATCTCGTCCGTTCCCTAAAAATCTATATACCTGTTGACGAAATTCCTGTAGTTTCTCAATAATCATGGCTGTAGATGTGCTTTTTCTTTTTCATCTACTTTAGGCAGTTTGTATCTCTTTTACTCTGCCTTTTTTCCTTTTTTAGGGCGTTGTTGCATAAAAAGGGGAAGAGAAGGTAAATTAGATAAAAATCAGGAGATGGAGTCCCAGCAAATGACACAGAAACATGAGATCCGCAACTGGACAGAGTATAACGCAGGGCTAAAACAAAGAGGAAGCCTGACTTTTTGGATGAGCGAAGAAGTAATTGAAGGATGGTTAAATCAAACATTAAGTGGCAAACGGGGAGCTTCCAAAGATTACAGTGATATAGCAATAGCGACATTTATCACGGTCAAAGCGGTATATCAGCAAGCAGGAAGACAAACGCAAGGACTGTTAGAGTCAATATTTGCCTTGATGGGAATAGATTTACCAGTACCAGACCACAGCACCGTGTCAAGACGGACAGCAAGTTTAAGTGTGACCTTACCAGTAATCCCGAAACAGGGAGCAGTGCATGTAGTAGTTGATTCGACAGGGATCAAAGTATACGGCGAAGGGGAATGGAAAACACGGCAGCATGGAATTAGTAAGAGACGGACATGGCGCAAATTACACCTAGGAGCCGATGAATCAACAGGAGAAATACTGGCTGCGGTCGTCACCACGAATGATTGCCACGATGGAGAAGTACTCGCCGATATTCTCGATGCGATTGATGCTGAAATTGCTCAAGTTTCCGCAGATGGAGCTTATGACCATCGTCATTGTTATGACGAGATTGCCCAACATGGTGCTAAAGCCGTGATTCCTCCGCGCAAAGATGCCAAAATCTGGCAGCATGGCAATACCAATGCTCCACCACATCCGCGTGACCAAAATCTCCGTTATATCCGTAAACATGGGCGTAAAAAATGGAAACGTGACTCAGGTTATCATCGGCGCTCTTTGGCAGAAACTACGATGTTTCGTTTCAAAAAAATCTTTGGTGCTACTTTATGTTCTCGTAAATTTGACAATCAGGCGGTTGAGTTGTTCATCAAATGTGCTGCTCTTAATCGCATGATTCAACTGGCTAAACCTCTCTCCTCTCCTGTTGTTCGTTAATTTTCTAAGATCCTCCATCTTTTGGCTTCTTTTTATTCATGCAACAAAGCCCTTTTTTAGTCTAAACTCCAGACTATTAGCAAATCTCAAGTATCCACTGAGACGCTTACAAAAGATATTAGTTGACAAGGGATTCTCTGGCGAGGATATCACCCAGTGGGTTAAAGACAACTTTAGTTACACTTGGGAAGTAAGCAAACGGGCTGAAGCGCAGAAAGGGTTTGTTGTTGAATCAAAGCGTTGGGTAGTGGAGAGAACCTTCGCTTGGATAGACAAATATCGTAGACTTAGCAAGGACTATGAATTTTATGAGAATATCTCAGAGTCGTTTATTTACATAGCTTTGATCCGAAAAATGCTTAAAAATCTTACTGCTGTCAATTCTTAAATGCTTTCTTATTTTACGTTTTTCAGTCATTATTTTTACCGATTTATAGATAGTTAATGGATGTGGCGCAAAGCGCCATATCCATTAACTAGAGATTTTCTTTAAACAATGCCAAAACGTGATTCCACGCATCTGCTGCGGATTCTGGATGATAGCTACCGCGATGATTGCAGAAGAAACCATGCCCAGCATGAGGATAACGGAACACTTTATGGGGAATCTTTGCTTCTGTTAGCGCCGATTCCACCTTGTCTACATCCGTTAAGGGAATTCCTGTATCCTCTTCGCCAAAGAATGCATAAATTGGCGCTTTGATGTCTTTAGTACGACTAATAGTTGGCTCTCCACCTCCGGGAGTAGAGCTAGGGATACCACCACCGTAGAAGAATGCAGTTGCTTTAATTTCTGGTAATGTCGCTGTTAAATAGACCACATGACCACCAAAGCAAAAGCCGATACTACCGATCGCTTCACCCTTGACATTAGGCAAGTCCTTGAGATAGGCGATCGCCGCTTGAATATCGCTAATTATTTCATCTGCCTTAGTTTTATCCTTCAAACCTCGTCCCACTTGAATATCTTCAGGGGCGTAGGCTGACTCAAAATTGGAAGCCGTGCGTTGAAATAATGCAGGAGCGATCGCCACATATCCCTCCTTAGCTAAGCGTTCTGCAACTTCACGAATGTGAATATTCACACCAAAGATTTCTTGAATTACAATCACGGCAGAAAAATTACCTACGCGATTTGGTTCTGCAAGATAGGCATCAATTAGCAGATCACCATTAGCAATCTTCACGCGAGAAGTCCGAATTGAAGAATTTGCTTGATCTTTCTCTGGATTGACAGTTGCTATAGTCATAGTTTTGGTGAATTTATATTTTGTCCCGCTTAGATTTCCATTTTGTAGATATGGTGCGGGCTTTGTCTGTACCATATCTACTTTAGTTCTTGGAATCCTTCAGAGATTCAGGAGTCATTGCAGCATATTGCTCAGGGGTTAAAGTAACTTCCCTGAGATCGATTTTTTTGGGAATGACTTTTTCTTGCGTAAATAAATCAGCAATCTTTTGCTGGTTTTCAATAATTTGCGGTGAAATTGGTCTTAAGCGATAACTAGCACGACTAGTCACAATTTCTTGAATTTCAGGCTCAATCTTTAAAATGGGAGCGACTAACTTCACTACTTCCGCACGATTAGCTTCCGCCCACTGACCATTTTTATCAATCTCCTCAATTACAATACGGAGCAAGTCGAGATTATCCGTAGTAAAATTACGAGAAGCGATGTAGAAGCCTCCCTGAGTGGCAATTTTATTGGCATCTCTAATAATGCGTCCATTGCCCTTAGTTTCTGCTAGCGCTAGATAAGGATCCCATGTTACCCAAGCATCTATCTTTCCTTGAAAAAATGCTTCTCTCGCTTCTACAGGCGGTAAGGTTACAGGCTGAATATCACTATATTTCAGTCCTACTTCTTCTAAAGCTTTTACAATCAAATAATGGGAAGCAGAACCTTTTTGAAAAACTACTTTCTGTCCTTTCAGATCCGCAACAGTTTTAATAGGTGAATCCTTCTGGACAATAATACCACTACCCCTGCCCTCACTAGGTTTACGAGCTACCACGTATACCAATTGAGAACCTGCTACTTGAGCAAAAATGGGTGGGGTTTCGCCCACTGAGCCAATATCCACCTTACCCACATTTAAGGCTTCCATTAACTGAGGACCTGCTGCAAACTGTGACCACTCGACTTTAACTCCCAAAGGCTCTAGTCGCTTTTCTAACACCCCTCGAACCTTAGTCAAATCTCCAGAGCTTTGATAGCCGATCCGAATTACTTTGGCTTTGATGGCAGTAGGTTTACCTGTATTCGGGGAAGCACTTGTAGCAGGGCTATTGGTAGAAGTGTTGGATGGATCTTGACTAGAAACAATGCTACAACTGCTTAAAACTGTTGATAGAGATAGAAGGCTAGGAGCTATGAGTAACCCGAGTCGTCTCCATAATGGAAATTGAGAATAAGATGATCGTCTTAGATCTGTAATCATGAAAGTCTTGAAATTATAACTAGAATGGACGGCTACCTGCAAGGCTAATTCGCTTTAGAACGCGGCGTTCACTGGGATCAAAAGCATTACGTCGATGCAGAGTTGATTGATTATCCCAATACACAATGTCGCCGACAGACCATTTATGCTCATAATAGAACTTTGGTTGATTAAGATGCTGACGCAATTGGGAAATTAGCGCCGAACCTTCCTCTGGATCGACTCCCACAAGAGATACTTCTGTTTCATAGCCTAGACTCAGAATTTTTAATCCACTTTCGGGATGAGTGCGTACTAGAGGATGAGGAAATACAGGCGCAACTAGGGGTGTACTAGTATCAGTGCGGTATGAACGTCGGGGCGAGTCAGGAGTCCGCACAAAGGGATTGTATGTGATCAATTGCAAATCCTGAATGCGTTCTTTAGTTGCATCATCTAAGGCTTCATAGGCAAGGTTGAGATTGAGCCAAGTCGTCTCACCTCCCTTGGTGGTCACTTCTTCAGCATAGAGAAAGGAACCACTAGAAGGATAGGGTGTCCAATGATGATCGGCATGAAAAGAGAGTTCGCCAGTACCCGTAAATCCTCCTTCGATATTGGCTACAGGGATGACTACAGGTGTTACACCGACCTTCGATGCTAGTACAGGTGTTTCATCAAGGGGAACAAATAAATCACCAAAGTAATAGGCAAAGTTCTTTAATTGCTCATCGGTTAACTTCTGATTTTTAAAAATGAGAATGTGGTAGTTGCGATGGGCTTGTTTTAGTCGCAAGATAGTTGCTGGTTCTAGTGGCTTACTTACATCCAAACCAGTGACAACTGCGCCCAATGGCGCATCTAAGGGAGTGATTTTAACGGATTGGTCAGTATTGCGATCGCTATGGATTGTAGGTGAAAAAGTAGTGGTCATATAGAGTAAAAAATAAAATAGACAAAAGCGATATATCAATTAACTTGAAGTTAATTGAAAAATGTCTAGCTTAGGGCTTCGTTCCCTTAGCTAGAGCAAGTACACCTTTAGGTGTGATGTATTCGTATTCTTCAGGTTTTAGGAACCCAGCACGGACATCGGGTTTATTAGGAATTAGCTTATATTTGAACCAAAATTCTGCAACTCTTTCCTGTTCCTTAATAATATCCTCTGTAATCGGGCGCAGACCATACTCATACTTAGCGTGCATCTTTTCGAGAATGGGAGCTTCAACTTTGGTGACATCTGTTAAAAGTGCTGCCACTTCCTTAGGATTAGCCTTGACAAAAGCATCAGCCTTTTCTAGCTCTTCAAAGAAAAGCTTAATGGCATCTTTATTTCCCTCATAATATTTACGAGTTGTGGTGTAGAAGTTGCGAGTATCACGGAGCTTTTCTCCATCAATCAATACTCGTCCAACTCCACTTAGTTCCGTACGGGTAATAAATGGATCCCAAATAAACCATCCATCAACTTTGCCTTGGCTAAAGGCAGCGCTGGCATCGGCAGGAGGTAAAAAGACAGATTCAAAATCACTCGTTGATAATCCTTCTTTTTCAAAGGCTTTAACAGCTAAGTAGTGACCAATAGAAGCTTTTTGGAAAGCAATTTTTTTGCCTTTAAGATCTTGAACACTCTTAATAGATGAATCCTTGGCGACTAAAAGAGCTACAGGTTTACCATTGGTTGCGGTAGCTCCTAAATACACAAGGGGACTACCTGCGGCTTGGGAGAAGATGGGGGGGGATTCGGCAGTGGATGCGATGTCTAAACCGTTAGCATTCAAGGCTTCAAGTTGTTGTGGACCTGCGGCAAATTCCGCCCATTTTACTTCATAACCTAGGGGTTGAAAGGCTTTCTCTAATGTACCTTGTTTCTCTAATACTGCTAACGCTGTGAGTTGTTTGGAGCGTACAATCCGAATAACTTTCTTCTCTCCACTAGCAGCAGGTTTGCTGGCTTCAGTTTTTGAATCAGATGATTTTGATGCTGTTTTAAAATCTTTAGATTCGGTTGAAGTTGATACTGTAGGATTAGAACCGCAACCAAGTAAAGTGGTGGATAAAACGAAACCATAGGCGGCAGAAAATAGGAGCGATCGCCTTTTAATTTTTTGGACTTGATCGGGGCGAGTGAAGACCTTAAACATTGGAGGCAGTTCTTTCATGGACTTGTCTAGCGAGTTATGGAAAATTATGGAAATCTTGTAGATCCTTTGTGTGTTGAAGATCTTGAAGAATGTACTAAATATACACGTAAATACCGTAGTTTATAAAAACAATCCTCACATGGGTTAATCTAAAATGCAAGTTAACTAGTATACAAATATGGTTAACAGTTAGATTATTAACAAATTCATATATATTGAAAATATGTTCTTATTTTCAATATATATGCTCAAGCATCCTAAAGAATACTTAGATAAGTGGCTAAATACAGAAAGTGTCTCAATTTCAAGATTGAACATACCCAGTAATATTTTGGTTGGTTGTGTTGCAATTCTCTCGATCTTAGTTTTGTGGTTATCTTCGCAGCTATTTTTTAGTTTTGCAGGTAATACAACAATTGATCCTAGATCGTTAATCGTCCATCAAGTTAGAGATGTAAGCGAACTAGCCACAGCCATTTTTGAGACAGAAACTGTAATTGATGCAAGTAAAAAAGAGGGACTACTAGAAAGTAAGTTGCTTTACATTGCTCATGGCGGAGTAAGAGTTGGCATAGACTTGAGTGAATTTCGTGATGATGACGTACAAGTAGAAGAGAAAAAAATCACTGTAACTTTACCCCCTCTGAGAGTTCTAGATACAAAACTAGATGTTAACCAATCAAGAGTTTATGACTACAACAAAGGTTTTCTAAATCTTGGTCCTGATGTGGTGCGTTTGCAGGAGTCTGCCCAGCGTGATGCAATTAATAAACTACAAGAAGCAGCTTGCAAGGATTGGTTAATAAAAACAGCTAGTGACCGAGTGCAGCAGATTGTACAGCGATTTTTAAACTTAGTGATTAGTGATAAAGGTTACACTGTAACAGTCAAAACCCAATTCCCAACTGAAAATTCTTGTTCTAAATCTAATTCTCTTGGATCTGTATAAAACTACCAAATAAATTTATGACAGAACAAGTTCATCTAGCTCTAGAAACAACTTTTTATTTTCGAGACTTATTTAGAAATGCTCGTGCAATTGCTCAAAAAGATTCTGAGTCATTTGATGAGATATTGTTTAGCTTAGAACGGTTCGGATATTTCTTATCAAAACTTAAAGATGGAAATTTGGGGAAATATTTTACTTCCATTTCTGATATTGCAAATAATTCTTCACTTGCAGACTATATTCCGAATAAACATCCAAGTTATCACACACAATTTAAAGATTTATATGATTCAGTAAAAGATGGAAGAAATGATGCAATGCATCATGGTGCTTATGCTAGACATCTAACTGATCACGCCGTGCAAGTTGCTTTAATTATTGAGGATGCACTTATGACTGGTAAAGATAGACTATCTGATTACATGGTTCGTAATGTTATACAAGCATCGCTTTGGCAGCCGTTAAGCTTTGTAAGGCAACAAATGCTTTCTAATTCTTTCTCCTATATTCCATTTCTAAATGAAAATGATGAATGGAGCTTTTTGTGTGATAGAGATATCGCAAAATATATAAATCAAAATAGTAAGAATTGGCGAAAGGAAAAATTAGCAAATACAGTAAAACAAGCAATTAACGATTTACCAAACAAGCTTAACTTTGACGATGCTATTTCTTGTAAACCCGATAATAGCATTGGGGAGGTGCTTGAATTAATGAAAGAAAAACCACTAATAGTTACTGATACTAACGATAAAACTAAGATTATAGGTATAATTACTGCTTTTGATCTTCTCTAATACTTTAATCTTAGCTATAAAAACCATCAATAAATTACATTGTTCTTATTTTTGATGCAAAATCTTTTTCATCAAGATTTTCAGGCAAGAATCCGCCTGCTTGCATTTGCCATAGGCGATGGTATGCACCTTTTATCGCTAGCAGGTCAGTATGAGAGCCATCTTCAACGATCTCTCCATGATGAAAGACAAGAATGCGATCTAAATGGGAGATTGTGGAAAGACGGTGCGCTACGACAATTACGGTTTTACCATTCATTTCTTTGTCGAGAGTATCTTGAATGGCGCGTTCGGTAATCGAATCAAGGCTCGAAGTCGCTTCATCAAGAATCAGAATTGGTGCATCTTTGAGAATAACTCTGGCGATCGCAATTCTTTGACGCTGACCACCTGATAGCTTTACACCACGCTCTCCCACCATTGAGTCATAGCCTTCGCGAATTTGTTGGATAAATTCATGGGCATTAGCTTTTCTTGCAGCTTCCACTACTTCCTGATCGCTTGCCTCTAAGCGCCCATAGCGAATATTTTCGAGGAGGGTGCGATGAAACAGGGATGGATCTTGAGGAATGAGGCTGATCTGGGCATGGAGAGATTCTTGGCTGATGTCGCGAATGTCCACACCATCAATGAGAATTTGCCCTGATTGTGGATCGAAGAGGCGCAATACTAAATTGACAAAAGTGGATTTACCTGAACCCGATAAGCCAACTAGTCCGACTCTTTGCCCTGATTCAATTGTGATAGAGAGACGATCGAAAACTCTCTTTTCTTCGGAATAGCTGAAGGTGACATCTTGAAATTCGATTTTGCCTTGGTTAATGGAGTGAGAGATTGGGCGATCGCGATCGATGATTTCATGGGGCTGAATGATTGTGTACACGCCATTGCTGACATTGCCAATATGCTCAAAAAATTCCAAAAAGCGACGACTTAAATTCTTCGCTTCAGAAATAATCAAAAGCGCAATGCTACTTGCCATTACAAAATCAGCAACTTCGATTTTCCCTTGACTCCATAGGGTCAGAGCATAATAGAGCGTACCAATTTTGAGTGCGGCTCCTGCGATGAATTGGAACAGTTTTACACGCTCCGAATACCAGTTTGCCCGTCTTACATCTTTGAGTTCGACCACATGGCGATCGCGTAAATATTTGCGCTCAAAACCCAATCGAGCAAACAAGCGCACACTGCTGAGATTAGTGACAGTATCCACAATCTGTCCGATGGTTTCGCTCCTTGCGGAGGATGCGGCTAGTTCGTAGGGTCGGCTGCGAGAGGCAAGCCAATAAGATACGGAGACAAAGGAAAAAGCCCAAATTCCTACAAATAGGGCTAGCCCTGTATTTACGCGAGCTAGCAAAGCGATCGCCACTGTCATCACGATGCCCACAGGCATGAAATCGAAAATGAGAGAATATAAAGTGCGGGCAACGCCGAGGGAAGTTTCACCAATGCGATGGGCTAAGGCTCCTGCGAAACTATTGCTAATGTAGCGATGGGAATGATGCTGTAGATAGGCGTAAAGATTTCGGGCTACGTGCTGACGCAAAACTGGTTGTAGCAAAATCATCACTAGCCCAGAAGTTTTGCCAAAAATCACTTCACCAACGCTTAAACAGGCGAACAAAACAAAAGGATTCCAAATCGCTTCTATGCCCGCGCCATGCTGACTAGCTCTAGTGACTCCTCGCATAATTTCACCGATCGCAAAGGGAAGCATAATCCCACAAATGGCATGGAGTGCTTCGAGCGCCACCATCGCTACATACCACCAACGAAATTGACTGACAAAATGCCAGACAAATCGAAAGGGAGTCGCTGGCAAATCGGGAGCATCAGCAGCACGTTGAAAGACTTGGGATCTGAGGTGCGATCGCAAATTATGTTTGAAGCTTTTGCGATTTAATGGACGAGTTTTTGTGGTCATTTAAGTTTCTAAGATATAGCAGTTTTGATTTTTGATTTTGCCTACGGCAAAATCAAAAATCTATCTCAACGCATCACCGAGGCGATATTCAGCAGAAATATGATCGAGCTTGTCTTTTAAGTCAGCATCTAACTTGATTTCTAACGCCTTGAAATTATCGGCAAGCTGTTCAGGACGACTCGCGCCAATAATCGGAGCAGTGATAATTGGATTCGCCAATACCCAAGCAAGAGACAGAGTGGTGAGAGGAATTCCTGCTTCCTTCGCCACATCCTGCAACTTTTGGACAGTGATAAATTCGCGATCGCGCCAATAGCGATCTTGATAGACCTTAGCGGCAGCAGCAAGGGTAAATCTGGTTCCTGATGCTGGTTCTTGATTAGGATTATGTTTCCCTGTTAGCAAGCCACCTGCGAGAGGATTGTAAGGAATTACGGCTAAGCCTTCTTCTTGAGCGAGTGGCAAAAGTTCTCTTTCAATTTGCCGAAATAGAAGATTATAGCGAGGTTGCACGGAAATAAATCTCGTCAATCGGCGGGTGTCAGCTTTACCCAAGGCACGACTGAGGCGATAGGCTAAGAAATTGGAAACACCGATATAGCGAACCTTCCCAGATTTGACGATCGCATCTAAAGCCTCAATAGTTTCATCAAGGGGCGTATTTGTATCATCAGAATGCAATTGATAAAGATCGACATAATCAGTCTGTAAGCGTCGCAGGGAATGATCGATCGCATCAAATAAATGTTTGCGCGAAGCACCTTGATCCCAAGGGGCATTACCAACTTTGCCGACTGCCTTAGTCGCCAAAATAAAGCGATCGCGTTTTCCTTTCAGCCAACGTCCGATAATTTCTTCAGTGCGTCCTGCATTCTCCAGTCCACCACCTAGGGGATAAACATCGGCAGTATCGAGAAAGTTGATTCCTGCTTCCGCAGCAGTATCGAGAACTTTGATTGAAGTCTCTTCATTGGTTTGGAGTCCAAAGGTCATCGTACCGAGGACGAGTTTGGAAACGGTTAAGCCAGTGTTACCAAATTTTGTATAGGGAATAGTCATGAATATTGTGTCGATTAAAGAATTTTGATTTTGTCCTAATGTAGGGGATGTAGGGGTAGAGCATTTGCGCCAACATTTTTGCTTTCCATTACAATCTCAAATCGCAAATGCTCTACCCTCTTCGCTTTTACCAACAAATCATCTCGGCGGCTTGAAATTTTGGCGTATGTTTAGAGGTTTAGGGCAGAGCATTCCCAAATCGAGAGGATCTAAGAATTGATAGATTACTGTGGGAATGCTCTGCCCCTACATTAATTTTGCTTTTACCAACAAATTATCCCTGCGGGTTAGAATTTCTGATAAATGTCAAAGGTTTAGGGCAAAGCATTCCCAAATTAAAGTGATCTAAGAATTGATAGATTACTGCGGGAATGCTATGCCCCTACATTCCCTACATTGATTATGGAATTTTGTGCTTTACATAAAATCAGTTAGAAAAACCTCTTCTCTAAAAAGCTTTTTCTAACTGATCAAATTTTGGAGTTCAAGATATACAAACATTCAAAGAGCAGCGATCGCTAATTCTAGACAGATACAGCGACCTTTTGGGCGGCTGGTTTAGCAGCAACTGGGGCGGGTTGATACTTGTTCAACTTCGCTTCGATTTGGGTTCCCTTAAAGAAATTAGGATTTGCTTGAGTATAGAACTTGTAAGGATTAGAAAATACATAAGCCTTGAAATCAGCTTCCGTAATCACACCTTCTTCTACCAAGCTCCAGCTTTCGGCAAGAGGCTGAGTGAGATCGGGAACATCCCAGTGACCGACATCAGATGAGTAGATCGCATTAATCTTCACACCCAAGGGATTAGCCTTGTCGTTGAAGGCAGCCGCAATCGTGCGATCATCGGACTCAGAACCGAAGAAGAAGTTATCGACCCACTGATCGCGAATATCTTCAATCTTCTCAATGCCTGCCTTGCCAAAGTCTTCTAGTTCATCACCAATAGGAGAACGGCTATGGCGTAGGAACGAAGAACCGAGAACGGTTTGCAGCAATTCTTCCTTAGTGAAGGATTTGCCCTTAGTCAATTCTTGTCCGTATTTCTCGAAGATATCGAACAATTCATCAGCATTGGCTTCGGTAGGATCGTAGTTCTTCAAGCCTTCAAGGTTGCGCTTCAAGAAGCGATCGACCAAGTGAATGTAAACATGAGCGCCCCAGTCAGCCCCACCTTCGAGCAAGGCGACACGCAATTGTGGGAAGCGCTTGGTAACACCACCAAAGAATAGAGCCTTCGCAAAAGCTTCCGAACCATCGGCAAAGTGTCCGATGTGGTTGTTCATGTAATTGCTGATGGAGGAGCGACCCGTCCAACCTTGGCTACCGTAGTGAGTGGCGATGGGTACACCGAGTTCGACAACCTTTGCCCAGAATGGATCGTAGTCATACTCGCTATCGATTCCATAGAAATCGATATAGGAGGCATAGCGTGCAATTTCAGGATACTTGTCGGCGGGATATTTATCAGCGATCGCCTTAATCGGACGTTTGACACCACCAGGGATATTGATGACCTTCAAGCCCAAAGTATTGACCGCAAATTCTAGCTCCTCGATCGCTTCTTTAGGATCATTCAAGAGAATGCCAGCAACAGGGGTAAGGCGATCGCTATATTTGCGATAGAGGTCTGCGTGGTAATGATTGATCGCCCGTTGGAGAGCTTGACGATTCTCATTGCTAGCTCCAGCCGCCGCTAAGACGTTGTTAGGGAAAAGTACTGAATAATCAGAACCTTGTTCTGCTAGACGCTCTGCCAATAGGGAGGGAAGAGTGTAAGTAGCAAGATCCAGAGTATTTTTGGTAACTCTAGCCCACCAAGGAGAACGTAAAGTGCGGTGATATTGACGCTCTTCGGGAGTTTGTTGATACCAGTCTTTACCTTCAGACTTAGGATTAAGGCGACCAAATTCGGCTTTACGCAGTTCATCTACCAATTTGGAACCACCATAGTTAGCGATGTAGTCCTCAAAGTCGGGAGTGAAGTCGTTGGTATGGATATCGGTATCGATTACTGGATAATCAAGCTTCGCTTTCAATGCGGCGGAAGGCGAAGTACTTAGGCGGCTATATTTGCTCATAGATACTCTCGTTACCCGATTGGGTTGCCGTAGATTAATGATCAAAGTTTGACATAGCTGTGCTCACAACCGATGTCTTCTAGATTACAAATATGCGTATTACTAATTATTAGGTTATCTAAGTATTTTATTTTTAGATATTTTTATGATTTATTGACACTCTAAATAACCTAATAATGACTAAATTGTAGAGAGTTGAGCGTTTGTGCCAACATTTTGCTTCCTATAGCAGTAGTCAGTTATGTTATGACAAAAGGGCACTGGTCAGTTAAATCGTGAGGGAATGAAAGCCCCGTAGTGAAAGCAACTCCAGCATGGAAAGAGGTCGATGATATAACCCGATCGTCATAGCAGGAGTTTTATTCTTCCCTAAGCCCACATGAGGTCTCACCCAATTGTGAACTAATCGTTGTACGGTGACCGTTCGTTGCAAACCCTTCGTATTCTTAGCATATAGGTTTTGTCTACGGCGATAAGCGCTACACCTTCTTCTCAAAGCACTATTGTTTGCTTCATTGTGATTAGCATGAACGTCACACTTGTTGCTAATAGCCGTATAAGGATGTTCTGGCTTGAGCCATTCCACACGACGATTGCCCTGTGAACCTTTGATTTTGATGGCAACTTCTAATCCATGTCTCCATACCTTGCGATGTCCATACTCACGGCTTACTTCGGTGGATTTGAGGTAGACACTTGCCATTTGCCACAGTTGTTGGGCATAACGTCTTTCTCCATCCGTAAACCATCGGATATATTGACTCGCCTTTGCCCATTGCCATGCTGTTTTCGTTGCTTTCGCAAATAACTCAGTGGTTTTGAGTCCTGCCTTTGCTTCAATCCAATAACGACTGTTGCGTTCGATGAATGTTACTGTCCATCCTTTAGATTCACTGGGGGGAAGGCTTGCCGTGAGCGCCAGTCGAATGGTTCTCGCCAACGCGAGTATAGACTTCATCTCCTTCGATTGTAATATCTCCTCCTGCTGGGGCGGATGGATTCCATTGCTGTGACTGGGTTGCCAATTTTTGCTCCCATCTCATGATGCTGACATGGGATTTTTCTAGTACTCTCCCACTGGCTCTGATTCCCATCCCTTCACTCCTCATCTTCAGCGCTAAGGATACGACACTCGCTGGTGTTCTCAGCCTTGACATTGGTGTTCCTGTCCTTTCACTAAATCTCTTGCCGCATCCTTTGCATAAATAGTTTTGGATGGCTTTGCCATCTTGGTGGTGATGTTTGCCATTTTTGATGATCTTTTCGCTTTGGCAGTGGGGACATTCCATAGCTTTCTCCTTGACTCTGCCTCTATTTTCTCATACCACTAATTCAATGACCAGTGCCGACAAAAGCAAACCCCAAAAGTGAGTTACGGCGCTTCGCGCCGTAACTCACTTTTGGGGTTTATGGCTTAAATTTACTTGGCTATAGCTATATCGCAATCTTCAATCGCAAATGCTCACCTCTCTTTGCTTTAAATAATTTTGACTTTGGCAGCGGCTTCTGTTGCTTTTTGACGGGATTCGATCGCATCTTTGCCTTTAGCTAAAGCCACGCCCATGCGGCGATAGGGACGAGAATCGGGTTTACCAAATAAACGAATTTCTGTGTTAGGAATCGCAAGGGCTGCTTCTATGCCTGTATAGGAAATTTTCTCGCTAGTTTCGCTGGCAAGAATGACGGCACTGGCGGATGGGCTGAGCAATTCAATCGTGGGAATCGGTAAGCCGAGAATTGCCCGTAAATGGAGTTCAAATTCGTTGAGATTTTGGGAGATGAGCGTAACCATTCCTGTGTCATGGGGACGGGGGGACAGTTCTGAGAAAATTACTTCATCTTTAGTGATAAAAAATTCCACCCCGAAAATACCTGCACCGCCAAGTTTATCAGTGACCTTGCGGGCGATGTCCTGTGCATCTTTGACTTGATCAGGAGTTAAGCCAACGGGCTGCCATGACTCTTGATAGTCACCTCGTTCCTGACGATGCCCGATCGCTTCGCAAAATAGAGTCTCTCCCTGCCATTGACGGATTGTTAACAGGGTAATCTCGACTTCAAAATTGATAAATTCCTCGATGATGATTTTAGCAGTATCACCTCGACCGCCAGCGATCGCATAATCCCAAGCTTTTTCCAATTCATCAGGAGAATTGACAACAGATTGACCCTTTCCAGAAGAAGACATCACAGGTTTAATCACATTCGGGAAACCAATTTCGGTGGCAACGGTTTTCAATTCGTCGAGGCTATTTGCATAGGCATATTTAGCAGTTCGTAAGCCCAATTCATGACTGGCTAAATCCCGAATGCGATCGCGATTCATCGTGAAGTTGGTAGCAGCAGCCGTGGGGATGATCGTGTAACCCTGCGCTTCCAGTTCCAGCAGCTTTTCAGTACGGATCGCTTCCACTTCTGGCATAATTAAATCGGGTTGATGTTTTTTGACAACGGCTTCGAGTGCCTCACCATCCAACATCGAGATCACTTCCCGATAATCAGCTACTTGCATCGCAGGTGCATTGTCATAGCGATCAACTGCAATTACCGTATTACCTAGTCTTTGGGCAGCAATAACAACCTCCTTGCCTAGTTCTCCCGAGCCAAGTAGCATGATTTTTTTCGGTAATGCGATCGCCATTTAATTCACCTTATTTTTTGACAAAACAGCTATATCATAACGCTTTTAGCATGAACACCCAAAAATGGGAAGCTAGATTTTAAATAGCTTCCCGTTTTTGATTATTCAGAAAAATGCGATGGTAGTACTAAATAGATAATGATGGGCGGCGCTTCGCGCCGCCCATCATTATCTTTAAATCCTTTCCTTTTCTAGGACTACCAATGCGATCGCTAAAAAGCCAAAAGCTAACAGCTAATTGCTAACAGCTAATTGCCTTTAAGCCACCAACTGTCTATCTCCAACCTGAATTGTGTACTGATTAGCAGGACGACGTAAACCCAGATTTTCGCGGAGAGTCTTCCCTTCATAGGCAGTGCGGAACAAACCACGCTTTTGGAGAATGGGAATTACGAGATTCACAAAATCATCTAAACCAGTGGGCAGAATAGGAGGCATGATATTAAAGCCATCCGCAGCACCATTGTCAAACCATTCTTGCAACTGATCAGCAATGCTTTCAGGCGTACCTATAATTGTGCGATGTCCGCGTGCTGTAGCGAGAGAACGATATAACTCACGCAAAGTTAAACCTTTAGAAGCCAAGTCCTTCACCAACTTCAAGCGACTCTTATTGTTATTGGTGCTAGAAGGTAGCTCTGGTGCGAGATCATCGAGGGAATATCCTGACAAATCTACACCTCGATAGTATTGCTTCAAAATGCCCCAAGCGACATCGGGATGAATGAGAGATTGCAGAAATTCATACTTCTCTTGTGCCTCTTCTTCCGTGCGTCCAATCACAGGGAAAGCTCCTGGCATAATTTTTAAATCATCAGGTGATCGCCCATATTTGGCAAGACGACCTTTAACGTCGCTATAAAATTCCTGAGCATCAGCAAGGGTTTGGTTAGCGGTAAAGATTACTTCAGCAGTTCTAGCTGCTAGCTCTCGCCCAGGTTCCGAAGCACCCGCTTGGACAATGACGGGATAGCCTTGGGGAGGACGGGCAACATTCAGAGGTCCTTTGACCGAGAAATACTTACCCTTGTGATTGAGAGTATGCAATTTCTCTACTTCAAAATAAACACCAGATTCGCGATCGGCAATGAAAGCGTCATCTTCCCAACTATCCCAAAGTCCTTTAACGACTTCGATAAATTCCTCGGCACGTTCGTAGCGTTGGCTATGTTCGGGATGATGCTCTAAACCAAAGTTAGCCGCCGCATTCTCATTGCCTGTGGTGACAACGTTCCATGCTGCTCGCCCATTACTGAGATGATCGAGAGATGCAAATTTTCGCGCTAATGTGTAAGGTTCCTCATAGGTGGTAGAAGCGGTAGACACAAAGCCAATATGCGTAGTCACTGCCGAAAGTGCAGAAAAAAGAGTCACAGGCTCGAAATGAGCAATCTTGCCATTACGACTCTGAGTGTCAGGTGATCCACCCCACACCGCAGGACTATCAGCGAGAAAGACAGTATCAAAGAGACCACGTTCTGCGGTTTGAGTGATTTGTTTGTAATGCTCAAAGTTATGTCCTGCATCAATTTGAGCGTCAGGATGTCTCCATGCAGATACATGATGACCAGTAGCTTGAATAAATGCACCTAGTCGGAATTGACGTTTTTGGCTCATAGGTTTTCTCTAAGAATTTTTAAAGCAATTGTGTGGCGCTTCGTGCCACACAATTGCTAAGCAGAAACAGGCTGTTGAATAAATCGGGAATAGCGTTCAATGTAGAAATCGACAGGATTGGCGATCGCTTTTATCGCAGGGCGATCGCTAACAGCATCCCACCAACGCTTAACGCGCACAGCTTCTGCAGGAATCGTGTAATTGCGATAATGCGCTAGGGTAGGAATGCGCTCAAACCAAGGATAGAAGGTGAGATCGACGAGGGAAATATTTTCACCAAACCAGTAAGCACCATCACCAGAGAGCTTAGCTAAGGCTTCATTTTCAATGAATAAAATGGCTTCGTTTAATTCAGTGCGACCTTGATCTTGTTCTTCAGCAGTCTTGCCGCGCAATAACTTACCAAAAGCAGTTGTGAATTTGGTATTGGCATAGTCAATCCAGATTCTAGCGATCGCTCTGGAACCAGCATCTTTTGGCAGTAATGCAGGCTCAGGGAATACATCGTTTATATATTCATTGATAATCGCTGATTCATAAACTTCATTTTCGCCATGACGGAGCGCAGGAACTTTCCCATACTTAGAAATTTTGGAGAACCATTCGGGTTTGTTATGCAAATCAATTTCGGTATATTCAAAGTCAATTCCCTTTTCGCCTAGAACTAGACGAGTACGATGGGCATAGGGGCAGGCTTTGGCACTGTAAAGTTGGATTTTGGACATAGAAATTGGTGATTGGTAATTGGCAGATCGATCCGTAGGGGCAGAGCATTCTCACCACAATCTATAAATTTACAGATTACCTTGATTTGAGAATGCTCTGCCCTAAACTTCGCAACGTAGTAATAAATTTAGAACTTAGGAATAAATTCGTAATGCAGGAATGAATTTATTCCGCAGGGACAAATTGTTGATGAAAGCGGAGAGGGTAGAGCATTTGCGATTTAAGATTGTAGTAGGAAGCCAAAATGTTGACGCAAATGCTCTACCCCTACAAAATCATTCAAAATCATTGTTTTTGGTGTTATTGTGCGGGGTTGGGATAGAGAGAATTTACATTTTCAATCTCGGCAAAAATGGCGGGATCTAATTCCACATTAACGCTATCAAGATCTTCCTTTAGTTGCTCTAAACTAGTTGCACCGATGATCGTGCTGGCGACAAACCAACGACTGCGGACAAAGGCGAGAGCTAAAATAGAAGGTTTGATATTGTGTGCCTTGGCAATTTCCACATATGCCGCAACAGCATTGGTCACGTTGGGTTTACGGTAGCGATCGCCAAATCCTTCAAAAGCATTTAGACGGGCTTTGGGAGGATTGTCATGGAGATACTTACCTGTTAATAGACCAAAGGCAAGGGGACTATAGGCAAGTAATGGAACATTCGTATGACGAGAAGTTTCGGCTAATGCTCCATCAAAGGCTCGGTTCAACAGGCTATAGGCATTCTGAATCGAAACAATTTTGGGCAAATCTTTCTTCTTCGCCACATGGGTAAATTTGGCAAGTCCCCAAGGAGTTTCATTACTGACTCCGATATGGCGAATCTTGCCTGCTTTAATCAGGTCATCAAATACAGCAAGTTGTTCAGAAATGGGAACTGTTTCACGCTCCTTTGTGATGTCGTAGACTGTTGCGCCGAACTGCGGTACATAGCGATCGGGCCAGTGGATTTGATAGAGATCGATGTAATCAGTTCGGAGACGCTTGAGACTATCATCAACGGCTTGCTCGATATTTTTGCGATCAATCGCTTGTACACCACTACGGAGCCAAGCAAAGCCACGTCCGGGACCTGCGATTTTGGTGGCGACGATGACTTTATCCCTTTGACGTTTGGCTAACCATTCACCGATATAGCTTTCGGTTAAGCCTTGAGTTTTCTCTTGCACTGGCACGGGATACATTTCCGCCGCATCAAGGAAGTTCACACCATGATCGAAGGCATAATCTAGTTGTTCGTGGGCTTCGGCGATCGTGTTCTGATTTCCCCAAGTCATTGTGCCGAGGGTGATTTCGGAAATTTGTAAATCGCTGTCGCCAAGTTTGTTGTATTTCATAGGAAAGAGAAGGGGCTAAAAGACTAGGACTATTTTTTAATAGCTTGGATTAGTTCTGCGATAGATTGTTTTAGTCTTTGGTCAATTTCTTCTTCAAGAGTGACGGTGCGATCGTCATTCACAACAATCTGCTTATCGATCGCATAGACAACTCCCAGAATATGCCTAGCACCTAGCTCGCTCAGTACAGGTTTGAGAGTGAAGTCGATCGCTAATAAATGCGCGATCGAGCCACCTGTGGCGATAGGAAGGATAACTTTATCGGCTAAGGCTTTTTGAGGAAGTAAATCGAGAAAGGTTTTGAGTAAGCCTGTGTAGGATGCTTTGTAAATAGGAGTAGAAATAATTACAGCTTGAGCCTGTTCTAGCAGAGCCTTGGGTTGTTCGAGACTAGGGCTATTATATTTACCAAATACCAAATCTTCCGCAGGTAAATCGCGCACGGATAGTAAATCGGTTTTGATTCCTTGTTGATTTAATAGGGCGATCGCATATTCCAAAATGCCTTGTGATCTGGAAGGAGCAGAAGGACTCCCGTTAATTAAAAGAATATTAGCCATTAAATACCCTCATTATCCGACTGGTTTATCGTAGATTATTCTATAAGTCTGCCATAGGTGTGCTGAAAACATATGTCTTCTGGATTACAATTTTCTGAAATACTAATTATTAGTTTATCTAAGTATTTTATTCGGTGTGGAATCTATATTTTTAGGATTTGCACCTGCAATAAAATGTCCAAATAAACGGGCTAAAATATACAAGCAGGCATTAGTTAATTGATTACAGGTTGAATAGTGGCTATTTCTGTTTCAATTGTATTTAAGAGATGAATTCATGATGACCTTTGAAGAAATGCAAGCGATAATAGCAGGGATGTTGGAAGTGCAGCGCAACTTGCAAGAAAGTCAGCTACGAGATCGTCAAGATATTTTGCTATTGATTGAGCAAGCTAAGCAAGCTTCAGGTATGCAGCGAAATTTGCAAGAAAGCCAAATTCGCGATAGGGAAGACATCGAGCTAATGCTAGAGAAATCTAGACAACAGGAAAGGATGATTGATCGCCTAATTGGTTATAGCCTGTCCTATGAAGCGGATAAATTAGACTTAGAGCAAAGAATGAATGAGCTAGAACGTAAGAGGGCGGAACGCGATCAATAAACAAAAATAGTCACGCAAGGCGTGACTATTTTTGTTTGTTTAATGAAGAAATAGAGATCGCTTTAGAAATTTGGCGCAAACGATGTAAAGGATGGAGTGTTGTAAATGCCAAGTCTGCCTTCACCAATTGACTGACCCTGTGATTGTTGTTTGTCAGAGAAAGCAGTTACGCCGAAAACATATTCACCTTCTAAACTAGGATTGCTTTGCGGACGCAAGCCGACAATTACGGTTTTACCTGCGGGAATTGGTGATGTAAATACCACAGATACGCTTCTAGTATTGGGATCGATCGCTGTTTGCGTGCCTACAGGAGTGAGATCGCCAGATGGCTCTTGAATATAGGCAGTGGTGCGATCGCTAACAAAGGAAATTGGCTCTATAGGATCTTTCTGAACTATAGTCACCTTTTTTAGAGAAGCGCCTGCTTGTTGAGGGATGAATATTTGAAAAGAATAAATCGCATTGCGCGTGTTCGTATCGAGATCGCTAGTATCCGCAGAAATGAGGCTAGGGAATTGGATAAATCCTTTTGGTGAGGAGGATACCGTCAAATCTTGAGCAATCGCGCTATTGATTTTAGGAATAATTACAGAAATAGCACTCAGGGATAGTCCCATGAGTAGACAGGGAATAGCAAGTCGGTTGAGGTATTTCATATTTATCTTCTTAATCTTTTTGTGTGAGTGTTAAGAACCGTTACATTTGTTCTCTTAAATACATTCTATCTCAATAGATTAATAGGAATCATCAAAACTGACCATGTACTAATCACAATATTTGATTGTTTTAATAACTTAAAAAAATAGCTGTTATCCCGCGTTAATTTATGGAATTAAATAATTTTTGAAAACCCACTTTTTATAAGTCTACTTAGAAGTCTGATTTTATTAGTTGTGAATAATGTCATAGCCTAATTTAAAAATTAGTAATGATACAATCATTAAAAATAATTTTCTTACAAATTCACTGCCCTTACTAATTGCTAACTTTGTACCTATAAACGCTCCTAGAATATTACAAATCGCCATAGGTATTCCCAAGGCATAAATAACATTATTGGTAACTGCAAAGTAAATAAGCGCTGCAAGATTAGTCGCAAAGTTAATTACCTTTGCTGACGCGGAAGCCATAAGAAAGCTATAACCAAAGATGCTGACAAAGGCAAAAATTAAAAAGCTTCCAGTTCCTGGACCAAAAAATCCATCATAAAAACCAATTACAGAACCGATCGCTATACTATATAAGCTTTGTTGTAATTGGCTAAGTTTTGATATTTGCAATAGACCAAAATCTTTTTTGCTAAAGGTGTAGATAGCGACAGTAATTAATAAGCCCAAAATCACAGGACGCATCAAACTAGGATTAAGTAAACTCGTAACTCTTGCACCTAAGAAAGAAAAAATAAATGCTGCAACCATTGCGGGAATTGTTGTTCCCCATTCAATCTTTTGCTGCTTAGCGTATTGATGTACAGCAATGCTTGTTCCTGCGATCGAGACAAATTTACTAGTACCTAAAATGGAGGCGATCACCGTCTGCGGCAACATAATTAACAGAACAGGTAATTGAATTAATCCCCCACCACCAACTACTGCATCAATTAGACCAGCGACAAAAGCAAATCCACAAAGCGTCAAAATTTCGAGCATTTTTTGATTAATTTTTTAAAAAGATTGCTTTTTTTTACAGCAGGTGACATACTTAGTTTTATATTCTACGGTATCTACATGATTTTACCGTAGATTAAAGATTTACATTCAACTGCGACATATCAAAATACAGGTTTACCATAGCTTTGTAGGTCGTGATTAGGTCGTGATTCAGTAGACGATAAAGACCACTATGCAACATCCTTCCTCAACATCTATTTCTTATCACCGTTCTAAAAATAATCTTTTTAGTAGAACAATTGCTCAATTGCAAAATGGGTTTAGTGGGCTAGTTCCTTGGCTATTCCCAATCTTTCTCGTCATCCTTTGGCAATTGGCGGTACAGTTTGGCTGGCTTTCTACCCGCATTCTCCCTGCACCGACCACAGTTATCAGTGCGGCGATCAAACTCGCGCAATCAGGAGAACTAGCTACCAACTTTAAAATCAGCGCTTCACGAGCCTTAACAGGATTTGCGATCGGTGGGAGCATTGGTTTTATTTTTGGGCTAGTGAATGGATTATTCCGCGTTTCAGAAAAGATCTTTGACACCACTCTCCAGATGTGGAGAAATATCCCTAATCTTGCGTTAATTCCCCTTGTAATTCTCTGGTTTGGCATTGGCGAAGAAGCGAAGTTATTCCTAGTTTCTAGTGGTGTTCTCTTTCCCATTTACATTAATACCTTTCATGGTATCCGCAGCATCGATAGCGGTTTAATCGAAATGGGCAAAGTCTACGGTCTGAATCCCTTTGAACTATTTTGGAATATTATTCTCCCTGGAGCCTTACCTTCGATTTTAGTGGGTGTGCGCTTCTCTCTCGGCATTATGTGGCTCTCACTAATTGTTGCCGAAACGATCGCCGCCGACTCAGGAATTGGCTACATGGCAACCAGCGCTAGAGAATTCATGCAAACGGATGTGGTTGTATTTAGCATCCTGCTGTATGCGTCTTTTGGCAAACTTGCAGACGTGATCGTGAGAACTTTAGAAGCAGTATGTCTCAATTGGCATCCTAACTATCAAAAAGTGAAGGCAGCGTAGATCAGGAATTTTAGACACCTAATTATTTGTAACATTTGTTTTGTAAAATTTGGAAATGGAGTCATTATGACAAACACGGTTAGAGGCGTAGATCTAAACATTGAGAATCTTTGGAAAAGCTTTGGGAAAAACCATGTTTTGCAAGGATTAAATCTGGAAATTAGGGCTGGAGAATTTATTGCCATTGTTGGGCGTAGTGGTTGTGGTAAAAGCACCCTCTTGAGAGCGATCGCAGGTCTAGCTACACCTAATTCAGGTTCTCTCTGGGTAGATGATCAACCAGTGAAAGGAATTAATCCGATCGCGAGAGTCATGTTCCAAGAGCCGAGACTATTGCCTTGGAAGAAGGTTTATCAAAATGTGGCTCTAGGGTTAGCCAAAGAATCGCGTAGTCGTGCAAGATGGGCTTTAACTCAAGTTGGTTTAAGCGATCGCGCCTCAGAGTTTCCTTCAATTCTATCTGGTGGTCAAAAGCAAAGAGTTGCTCTTGCGCGAGCCTTAGTGAGTGAACCGCGATTAATGCTTTTAGATGAACCTCTCGGCGCACTGGATGCCCTCACTCGCATCGAAATGCAGAATCTATTAGAAAATCTTTGGCTAGAACAGAAGTTCACCACCCTACTCATCACCCATGATGTTGAAGAAGCCGTAGCTTTAAGCGATCACCTAATTTTGATCGAACATGGTCAAATCGGACTAGATTTAAGAATCGACTTACCCCGTCCGCGTTCCCGTGGCAGTGCAGAATTTGCTGCCCTCGTAGACAAGATTCGTACCAGAGTAATGAATCCTGAAAGCATTTCTCAGTTTGCTGCTCAAGCCGCCTAATACCTCTACTTCTCCACAAAATCCATGACTCGTATCTTACTAATTGGTGGCAGTCCCCTTCATCCCTGCCCCAACCACACTTTTTTAGACTACGCCAAGTATCTATTAGAAAATCAATCACAATTCTCGAAAATCAAGATTGATACTCTATTAGTACGCAATCTATTAGCAGAAGACTTGGCTTTTGGACGCTATTCTAGCCCTGCTTTGTTCTATCCCAAAAAACTAGTTGAAGATGCGGATGCCATAATCATTGGCAGTCCTATCTTTAAATCTGCCTATACAGGTCTACTCAAATCATTTCTTGATCTATTGCCAATAGGAATTTTTGCGAATAAAGTAATTCTTCCCCTTGCCACCAGTCAGATAATTGCTCATGCTTCTGCTTTAGATTCTTCTTTGACCCCTGTATTAATAGACCTTGGCGCAACTCAAATTCTCCCCAGTGTTTTTGCTTTAGATAATCAACTACAAGATGCTGAACATTCTAACCTCGAAATTGCGATTCGGTTACAGGCAGCTTTACAGGATTTGCTTCAGGCGATCGCCAATAAAGGTAATAAACCAAATAATCTCTCTCCTCTTCTAGACAAGATTTATGCTGTTCATTAAAGGCTCGAAATTCTATGACTATAGCAACCTCTTCCTCTGTTGATTTGCTAAATGATCGTTATGGTAGTTCCTTCCCTAACGACTTTCTATGGAATGATCAAATAAGTAATTTGCTAGCCCATCGCTCGATCCGTTCTTATTTGTCTAAACCTTTGCCCAAAGGCACTTTAGAAACCTTAATTGCGGCGGCTCAATCTGCGGCAAGTTCTTCTAATTTGCAGCTATGGAGTGTCGTTGCCGTTGAAGATCCTGCACGAAAGGAGCGCTTATCTATCTTAGCTCGCAATCAAGCCCATATCCGCCAAGTCCCTTTATTTTTAGTTTGGCTTGCTGATTTATCACGGGCGCGAAATATTGCTGATGCACATAACTCCACCTCTGAGGGACTGGACTATTTAGAAACTTTTCTCACTGGGGCGATCGATGCTTCTCTCGCCGCACAAAATGCTGTAGTTGCAGCAGAATCCCTTGGTTTGGGAACAGTTTATGTTGGTGCAATTCGGAATAATCCTGAAGCAGTAGCCAAGGAATTGAATTTACCACCCTTAGTATTTCCTGTATTTGGGCTGAGTGTTGGCTATCCTGATCCCAACAATATTCCTGCGGTCAAGCCACGTCTAGATCAATCCGCAGTTCTTCATCGCGAAAGCTATTCTGTAGAAAATCAAAAAGAAGCGATCGCTGAATATGATCGGATTATGACTAATTTCTATCAACAGCAGCAAACAGGCTTGAATACCGATTGGTCAACCCATTCTACGGCAAGAATTGCGACGGCAGCGGCTCTTGGTGGACGCGATCGCTTAACCGAAATCCTACATAACTTAGGCTTTGAAATCCGTTAACACTTCAATTAAAAAGAATTAACAAAGTAATATATTCCGCACATTACTTTGTTAATTCTTTTTTAGTTTTTGGGTGATCTCGATAAATTCTCAAAAAATTACACAGTACTGTATTTTTTTGATTATAAGTAGCTAGGTGCAATTAAATATAAAACCCCAAAAGCTGTGGTGCACGCGCAGCGTGCACCACAGCTTTTGACTCTGGTTTTTAATTATGCCCAGACACTTATTGCAGTTGCTTGAAATTGTATTAGGGACTTTCTATTAATTAAAGTAACTGTGGCTTCGACTCCGCTCAGCCAACGTTAGCTAAGCAAAGTCGAAGCTAGATAACTTTGGCGAGACATTTTTTATCTGCAATAGCCTTACATATTACCTAAAAGGGTTTCTTTGTTTTAGAACCTTGAAAGTGAGCCTTTAAAGTAAAGCAATATACTTGCTTTTTGTTACATGGTTATGCAAGTATTTATAAATACTACTGTATCTACATGTATTTATAGGTATTAATAGGATCTCATGAGAAAATTTCAGTCTAGAATTAATTTCTTACTTTGAAATTAGTACCAAAATTGACCATGAGATTTTATTTAAGAAGCTAACTATTTCTACTTATAAATTGTTTTGTGATTGTTTGTAGAAACCGACTATGAATTTGGGATTAATGCTCATCTAATCGACAAGATCCCAGCAATTTTATTCATCATGTGAGGAACTCTTTATAATGTCCAAGGCTTCGCAAAAAATTGCGTTATCATTTCCCATCCTGCTAGTAGCTGCGATCGCTAGTACATCATCAGTTAACGCTAATGAAGTTAAGAAAGTTGCAGACAATAGACAGTCCACTAGCACAGAAATTCCCAAGCTAGCAGATAGCAAGACATCCGCTAGTAAGCCATTACAAATTGATGATGTAATTAATGTTTCGGGAGTAGGCTTACAATCTCCATTACCAGCATCATCACAGCTAGATGATCTCGTAGTTCCTGTCACCCAGCTTTCTGATACCAATGCAAAGCTGCCTTCTCAAAACTCGGAATTGGCAGCAGTTACTTCTGTATCACAACTTACGGATGTCAAATCGACAGATTGGGCATTTACCGCACTGCAATCCTTGGTAGAACGCTATGGAGTGATTGCTGGTTATCCTGACAGCACCTATCGTGGCAAAAAGGCCTTATCTCGTTACGAATTTGCCGCAGGTTTGAATACTGCATTAGACAAGATCAATGAAATTATCTCCGCAGGTCTAGCTGACAAGGTTAGCAAAGAAGATCTCGCTACCTTGAAAAAACTCCAAGAAGAATTTGCATCTGAGCTAGCTGCACTTAGGGGAAGAGTTGACAATCTTGAAGCAAAAACAGCAAAAATCGAAGAGCAACAATTTTCTACTACTACAAAACTGTTGGGTTCAGCCAACTTTTTGCTTGGAGCGATCGCTACTAATGGCAAAAGAGCAATTGATGGTCAGAATAGAAGCAGTAATTTAATATTTGCTTATTCTGTAAATCTTCGATTTAATACCAGTTTCACTGGGAAAGATTTATTAAGCGTCAATTTAGGCACAAATAACTCTCCCTCAACTGCGGCCGTTGTTGGCGGTGCAGGAAATCTATCTAATGTGGCTAACTTTGCACTTGATGGATCTACTGCTACTAAGGCTCCAAATACTTTTTCTGTTGGTCAACTCTTCTATCGTTTTCCGATTGGTGAGCAAGCAACTGTCTGGATTTCAGCTTTGGGATTACAGCCTTTTGACTTTTTCCCTGTGATCAGTCCTCTGCGTGATGGAACTTCTGTTCCCAACACTGCTTATGGTCTCTTTAACCCAGTAATTTTCCGACCTGGATTTACGGATACTGGTATCGGTGCTGCCTATCGCTTTAGTGATCAATGGCAACTTCATGCTGGGTACTTTGCCAGCGATGTTCAAGCTAGTAAATCTGGGTCTACAGTTCCAACAGGTTCTTTAGGACTGTTTGGTGGTAGTAGCACGATCGCTACACAGCTCACCTTTAAACCTTCAGAACAGTTTAGTGGTTCTTTAAACTTTATCCACAAATATTGGAGTGGAAGTATTCCCGGTGATCCTGATTTAGCTGGTCAAGTTAGCTTCTCAGGACCTACTGGCACTAATCTCGCAACTGCGCCCTTTGGTCTTACCACGCCTACCGTTGCTGATAGCTTTGGCGGTCAGTTCGATTGGAGAATCTTCCCAAAAATTGGTTTAGGGGGATGGTTCTCGACTACATCTGCTCTAAATTTGAATAAGGGAACTACTGCTAATGTGATCAATGCGGCTATAAGTTTAGGATTTTTTGATCTATTCAAGGAAGGTAATCATGGTGGTATTCTAGTGGCAATTCCTCCCTATGTCACCAGCAGTAATGATACTAGAGGTAAAGATCTAAATACTCCGTGGTTGATCGAGGCTTTTTACACGCATCGATTCAATAAGAATATTAGTATTACCCCCGATATTTATGTAGTACTTAATCCCGATGTCGGTACACCAGAGCCAATCTGGGGCTTCACTCTTCGCACTACTTTCACGTTCTAATCCCACTACCTAAACTCTAGCGAAAAGATGAGAGGCAACGCTTTGCGTTGCCTCTCATCTTTTGTTTTTTGAAGCAATCGCTGATCAGCATAACCACACAAGCCATTTTTGATTGGGCTAGCGTAAAGTAGTAAGTGGTTAAGCGGCATGAGCTTAATCATTTAGCAGGCTAAAATTCACGTAGCGGTTAGTCAATCTGCTTGCTGGTGGCATAAGGAACCGATTTTTAGTGACGCGGCTTCGCCGTGCCACTAAAAATAAATCGCAGAACCCTAACTAAAACTAGCTCAGGGTTTACTGAAAGTTAGCTGATAAACCAATTCAGTCCTGTAGTTTTCATCGGAGAATATGCGTATGCGACTTTCACCTATATGGTTGCTTTCCCTAATATTGACAATCATTTCTCTGAATTTCGCTAAGCCTGCGCGATCGCAAACTTCTGTGCCATCCATACGGACTCCTAACCCATCACCATCACGCCCCAACACTGGCTTCGACCCATCACGAATTTTAGATCTAATCAATTTATTAGATCGTCCCAGTAGTTCAACACCGACCCAGCAGGTGGACTTATCGCCCGACATTGCGGAAATTCGTGGACAAATCAGTCGGTTGTACTTTCTCCTAGCAAGACAATACTCCGCACAAAATCAAATACCTGAAGCCTGTAATGCCCTCGAAAAGGCTTACAGTACAGAGTTAGAAGCCTATTTACGCAAGAGGCTGCGATCGCGTCAACCTACCAGTAACGACTGCTATACCTCTGAGATAAAAAGGATCTCGCAACTAACAGGTAGTCCAACAGCTCTAATTTACGCTACGACTTCTAAGGGTGGTTTAGAACTAATTGCAGTCACCCCACCGAAGACAACTAGACCTGCTGGAATATTCCCCCGAACTCGTGTTGCTACTAAATCATTAGAGGAGAAACTCGGTATCCCCTCAAATTTTCTCGCAGATGATGTTCTCGCACAGAGCAGTCAAACCGAGGCAAATCCTGTTCGCAAAGTTGAATACAACGCTACTACGGCTCAGGTTGATCAAGTCATCCTTGACTTTCGCAATAATTTACAAGACTACCAATCCTACGATTTTTTGCCTCAGTCACAGCAGCTTTATAATTGGGTGATTCGCCCCATTGAGCCTGAACTAGAGAAAGCACAGGTCAAAACCATTGTATTTGTGATGAATGGGAATTTGCGGGTAGTTCCCCCTGCTGCCTTTCATGATGGACAGCGTTACCTAATTGAGAAATATGCGGTGACATCGATTCCCTCATGGCAACTTACCGAACCTAATCGCCCCGATCGCACATTGACTCCGCAAATCTTAGCTATGGGACTCTCAGAATCCGTAGAAGGGCTACCTGCATTGCCAGCAGCTAAGTTAGAGGTGGAAACGATCGCTTCTAAAGTATTAGTTGGTAAAAATTTTCTCAATCGTGATTTTACGAAGGACAATTTGCGATCGCAAATCAGCAATCAAAAATTTGGGATTATTCATCTTGCGACCCATGCAAAATTTCTCCATGAATCGCCTGAGAAATCCTTCATTCAATTTTGGGGTGATCAATTACAAATGAGTCAAATCTCCAAGATGAATCTGGCAACTGACTTACTAACCCTCAGTGCTTGTGAAACTGCCGTTGGTCAAAATCTTGGTTTAGCAGGTTTAGCTGTGGATTCAGGAGCGTCAAGTGTCTTGGCATCGCTATGGGAAGTAAGTGATGCGGGGACAGCTCCTCTGATGATTCGTTTTTACCGTGGCTTATCAACTGCGCCGAGTAAAGCGATCGCGCTCCAAGAAGCACAGTTAGCCTTTTTGCATGGTGAAGTGAAGCTTAATAACAATCAAATTCAAGGAATTAAAGGTTTTCCCAATATTCCATTTCCGATTAATGCCAGAGGCATCGATCTAAAACATCCCTACTTTTGGTCATCATTTACTTTAGTTGGTAACTGGCTATAAGTAGCTGGGCATAGTTAAAAAACAGAGCCAAAACCTGTGGCGCACGCGCAGCGTGCGCCACAGGTTTTGAGGTTTTATATTTAATTGCGCCCACCTACTTAGTACTTTAAGTACAGTGCTTTGTTCTGACTTGAAACCCAGAGAAATTTTTGAAAGCACGGCGAAGCCGTGCTTTCAAAAATTTCTCTGTACTAATTTAAGCCTCAATAGGCTGTAACTGGCGATCGGTTAATTAATAACCAATAAAAGCCTAATTGTTCAACTGCTTTATTAAATTGTTCAAAGTCAACGGGCTTAACAATATAACTATTAACTCCTAGCTTATAACTTTCAATCACATCACTATCTTCCGCCGAAGAAGTTAATACCACAACGGGAATCATTTGAGTACGAGGATCAGATTTTAATTGTCTTAAAACTTCTAAGCCGCTCACTTTAGGTAGTTTTAAATCCAACAAAATCACCTTAGGTTGATCGGTAATCTGACGATGCGTATATTCTCCTTGACAAAAGATAAAATCAAGGGCTTCCGCTCCATCTTATGGCAATTGAATTTGATTACTAATTCTGCCACGACGTAAAGCTCGAATCGCCAGCTCAGCGTCCGCAGAGTTATCTTCAACTAACAAGATAAAGACAGGTTGTTCATAAAATTGTTCAGTCATGAGCATTACATTTTATTATGAGCATCAGCAATACAAAGTGCCACTTCTACAGTTCACTAGTTGGGGATCGTAAAGTAAAAAGTTGCACCCTGATTGACAGCAGCTTCTGCCCAGATCCGTCCGCCATGACGCTGCACGATACGCTGCACGATCGCTAATCCAATCCCAGTGCCTTCAAACTCACGTTCAAGGTGCATTCGTTGAAATACGCCGAATAACTTATCAGCATATTTCATATCAAATCCAGCACCATTATCTCGGATAAAGTACACTATTTCTTCATCAATTATTTGAAAACCAATTTCAATCTGAGCATTCTCCGTTTTACCCGTGTATTTGATCGCATTAGATAACAGATTGATCCAAACTTGGGTTAACAGAGACACATCGGCTTGGCAGTCTGGCAAATCAGCCAAAATAAACTCAATTTGTCGAGATGCTAACTCTGAGGTAAATTCATCTAATAATTGTTGAACTAAATCGTTGATAGAAATAGATCGCCGCACCATTTCCTTGCGATTCAAGCGCGATAAATTGAGAAGATCATCAATTAATTCACCCATCCGCTTGGCATTGTCGCGCACAATTTTGAGAAATCGATTACCTTCATCATCTAAGCGATCGCCATAATCCTCCTGTAACATCCGCGAGAATCCATCAACAGCCCGTAATGGTGCACGTAAATCATGGGAAACGGAATAAGCAAATGATTCTAATTCTTGATTTGCAGCTTCTAGTTGAGCAGTGCGCTGTTTTACCCTAGCTTCTAGAGACTGATTAAGTTGAGATAACGCTTCGTTAGTAGTTTTTTGTTGTAACTCGGCGGCAGCCCTTGCGGCAAATACTTGCAGTATATTTCTGGCGCGTTGAATATCTTGAATCGGTTGTACATCAAGAATGGAAAGATTCCCTATAGGATTACCACTAGCATCTTTGAGGGAAGTCCCCATGTAGCTATCAGCCTGCATGAGGACTAGAGTTTCATTTTCGGGAAAGGCTTGCTGCACTGAACTGTTACAAATAAACTCACCATTGAGTAACGCTAGTTCGCAAGGAGTATAAGCGGTGAAATAAGTAGTGGGCGGCAGCATGATTCCATCTGCACAACTGGCTAAAGTATGTAACTCATTACCAATTAGTTCAGTAATTACAGCATATTTGACATGCAAAGCCTCAGCGATATGTTTTACTAAAGCTGGGAAAAAGTCTTTGCCTGTCACGGCGGCTGTCCCTGTCACCAGATTTTGCAATGTAGTTTCTGATTTCTTCAGAGCAGATTCACGCTCTTTCGCCTCACTGATATCCCGCATGATGGTAGAAATATATTCCAATTCACCTTGAGAAGATTTATGAGCAATAATCATTTGCGAAACAGGGACTTCTATCCCTTCTTTGGTTAATAGAGCTGTTTCGCCAACCCATATCCCCTCATTGATTGCCGTAGGAATGCCCTGTTTTTGAATAATTTCTAAAGCCCATTGAGGATGACAATTAGGAATATATAAATTAGTTTCTGGATCGAGGTAGGGACTTTGGTATCTATTGGCTTGACTATTAGTCCATAGTACCTCTCCCCGTGGCGATACGATGCCAATAAAGTCAGTAGAAGCCTGAATGATTGCAATTAAACGATCGCGCTCTTTTTCGGCTACTTGGCGATCGCAAATTTCTGCTTGCAAAGATTGATTAAATTCAGATTGTTGTTTGAGTAATCGTGCCTTACTAATTGAAATAGCAGCTTGCGTGGATAGTAAATTCAGCAATGCCAATCGCTCTGGGGTGAAGGCATCGTTAATCAGATTATTCTCTAAAATAACAATTGCACTCAGATTCCCTCGATTGATCAGGGGTAGACAGAGCAGGGATTTGACTTGATAATTCACGATCCAAGGATCATTCCGAAAATCACCACTTTGGATAGCATTATTTAATACCACTCGCTCATGTGTCCTAATCACATAATTGACTAAGGAAACTGGGACGTAGGGATAACCATCAACGGAGACTTCATCTAAAGGAATTGACTGCACCACAACCTGCTCATAGCCAATGTCCTTAATGGCTTCTATTTTCCATTGAGATTGAGAGGAATTGCCCAAACTTGCTAAATCAACTGGCAATAGTAAATAGCATGTTTGCGCCCCCGCATTCTCAATCAAAATATTCATTAATGTTGCCATTAGTTCCTCAAGTTTGATCTCACTAGCGATCGCTTGAGAAGACCGTAAAACCGACTCTAGATCGAGATTGTCCAATTCACTTGAAGAGGATTGTGTCAGATTTTTAAGATTTGGACTGAGCGTAGACTTTTGATAGCTGGAGAATACATCCAAAGTATCAGCGTAATGGGTTTCTAAATATTGCAACTTGGCTACGGCTCCCCACTGCAAATAACAGTATCTTGCTTCCCGCATATAGGCTTTGGCGATCGTGATTTTCCCTTGGCTGAGATAGAATTTTGCAGCTAATTCATTGGCTAAAGCCTCTTCGTGAATATAGTGATGCTCTTTGGCTAAAGCGATCGCACGATCATATAGATCCATTGCTTCCATTCTTTGACCCAGTACTCGCGCCATCTCTGCCCGCACTAACTCACATCTATGGGCAAAATTAGTGGGTGCATGGCTTGCCCAAACAGAAAGCTTGTTCAGATCATAGGAAATCGCTTCATTCACTATCTGATCGCTAACAATTTCTAAATTGGCTAATAACGCTAACGCATGATAGAAATAAAATGCGCCAAATTGAATTGCTCCCGTTGCCCCACTAATAGATTGATTAGCAAGTTCAGCGATCGCTAAAGTATCCTGTGGTTTCCCAAAATGATAGCTTAAGATTAATTTTTGGACATAGGCAGTAGCCGTGGAATAGGTATCACCCGCAGCTAAATGTAAGGGCAAGCGTTCAATCTCATTGTAAACTTCACCAGTTAAAACTAGCGAATTTTCCGTTTCCCCTAGCCAATTTAAAACTGCTTGATGTCCAATTTGATGGAAATTAAGAGCGATCGCCTGTTTTGATTTTGCGATCGCCTCTCCATAGGTTTCCATATCCTGTTTGAGCTTGAGTAGATTTGTACCTGACCAATAGGAAATTTGACAATGGTTAAACAGACAATAGGAGGCAAATTCTAAATCTCCTGATTCCACCCCTGCTTGATAGCCTTCTAATAAAGGGATCATCGAATGATATGCAGGTTGCTTCCAAGGACGCACAAAGTGATAAATCAAATTGAAGATTTTGGCTTTAAAGTTATAGGCTTGAAACTTCTCCATCAAGGCAAGGGCAATATCAGCCGATTGATTGCCTATTTCTATTTCTCCAGTTACGCATAAAATCAATCCATAGGTGGAGAAAGCATAGGCAGTTTCTAAGGTAGTTCCAAATTGTAAAGATAGCTCCACTTGCTTCAAGACTACTAGCGGATATAAAGCAGGAAATCCAATATAGGTAGCCGAAGACATATTGCTTAAAATATTAATTGCAGCTAGCTTTTGAGGATCGCTCATATTTGGTAAATCGAGCACATTTTCCGTTGCCACTAACCTTTGTGAAACTACCTGAAAAGCATTCTGGATCTCTAACTCTGTGGGATTTTGCGGTATCGTTACCCCTAACTGCTGCAATACATCTAACGCGATCGCGATCGCCTCACTTAAGCGATTACGAGCAATCAAAGATTGAATCTGGACTTCTATAAATTTCACTCGATCGTGAATTAATGGAATCCAAGGCTTAATCACCTCCATGATCTGATCAACAAGCTCAAACTTTCCTGCGAGAAAAGAGGAAGTTATAGCTTCTAGATGTAATTTCTCTGTCATACGAGGATGCTGAATCCACGCATCCTCAGCTAAAAGCTGTAGCCCAGTTTCGCAATATTGCACACTAGACTCATAGGCATAGGATAAACGCGCTTTGCGTCCAGCAAGGAGATTAAGTTGTATTAGATGATCTCGCTCTTGTTGATTAGTGACTTGCAGATTGCCCAATCGGAACTGACTCACAATGATAAAAATTTGATTTTCCAGTTGCTCGGCAGAATCTGCAGTTTGCTCTAATAGCAACCTGCAGATACGATAGTGCAGCACTGGTTTATCAGCTTCAGGGATTAATAAATATGCCGCCTGTTGAATGCGATCATGTGCGAATTTGTAAAGAATCTGTGGGCGATCGCTAGTTAACTCCATGCCATAGAAAAGTGATTGATTGACATTCCCCACAGTAATAATTAATCCTTCAGCGATCGCATAAACTAAACTCTGAATAGTTTCTACATAGGATAGCTCTGATGCTAAAACAAGAATATCTAAATCAAATTGATTGCCAATACAGGACGCAATTTGTAATAAGCGTTGTGTGCGATCATTTAGTCTCTGAATCTTAGCGGTCATTAAGAGCACAACATTATCCGTAATCCCTTGATCTTGGATCTGGGTGATTGACCATTGCCATTGGCGAGAATGATAGTCAAATCTAATGAGTTTTTCATCATACAGAGACTTCAAGAATTCATTCATAAAGAAAGGATTTCCCTCAGTTTTCTGTTGGATTAACTCAGCTAAAGGTAAAGCGGTAATACTAGAACAATGTAGAGCATTCGCCGTAAACTGAGTGATATCCGTCAGATTGAGTGGTGATAAATAAAGCTGACTAATAATACCGTTTGCTTGCTGAATGTTCTCCACCATATGCATGATCGGATGCGTAGAATTCACTTCATTATCCCGATATGCCCCGATTAAAAGGAGAGATTGTTGGCTGGATGTGGTTGCCAAGATTTGCAGCAGCTTTAAGGAGGCGAGATCTGCCCATTGCAAATCATCTAAAAAAATTACAAGTGGATGTTCAGCTTGGGCAAAAATGCGAATAAAGTTTTGAAAAATGCGATTAAACCGATTTTGTGACTCATTTACTGATAAATTACTCGATATTGCAACATGATCAGCTTGTTTACCAATAATTAATTCCAGATCAGGGATTACCTGCGTAATTAAATAACTATTGCTACCTAAGGATGTCAAAATACGCGATCGCCATAGATTTAAGCGATCTTCATTTTCCGTAAGTAGGTGCTTGATTAAACTCTGAAAGGCTTGAATAATAGCTAAGTAAGGAATATTGCACTGATATTGATCGAATTTACCAGATATGAAATAGCCATCATTTTGAACAATAATTCGATGGATTTCTTTAACTAATCGCGATTTACCTATGCCTGCATATCCAGATACTAAGATCATTTCGGGAACTGTCTCAGAGCTTTCATCCTTAGGCTGATCTGTCACCCTTGTAAAAGTTGCTAATAGGCTCTCAATTTCTCTGGATCTACCATAGAGTTTTTCAGGAATGATAAATTTATCCGTAACATCTTGTTGCGCCAAATCAAAACTATCAATCTCCCCCTTAATTTGTAATTGATATAAACATTGTTCTAAATCAGCTTTTACACCCCATGCACTTTGATATCTCTCTTCAGCATTCTTAGCCAACATTTTGACGATAACTCGTGAGAGTATCTGCGGTATATGGCGATTTATCAAATATGGAGCAACTGGCTCTAGCGCCAAATGATAATGAATTACTTCTAAGGGATTATTAGAGATAAATGGTAGCACCCCCGTGAACATTTGATAAAAAGTCACCCCCATCGAATAAATATCAGTACGATAATCTAGCGATCGATTCATTCTTCCTGTTTGTTCGGGAGAGATATATGCCAAAGTCCCCTCTAGGATGTCATGATGATCGAGAACTAAAGTTTCTTTGGGTAATGCCGAAGCTATGCCAAAATCAATTAGTTTTAACTGTCCTGTAACTGGATTAAAAACTATATTTGACGGATTAAGATCCTTATGAATTATATTTGACCTATGAACATGACTCAGACCTTCACTGATTTTAATGGCTAACTTTAATGTTTCGGCAATATCAATATTTTGGTTGTGTAAAAATTGAGCTAGAGAAACCCCTCCAAAATCCTCTAAGATAATGACAAAGCTATTTTGATACCTTCTAAAGTCATAAACCTTAATTACAAATTTGGAGTTAAAACTTTTAGTGATTTCATACTCTAATTTATATCTTCCAATAACTTGAATTGTAGGAAACTCAGCATTTAAAACCTTGAGAATAACTGGCAGGTTATCTTGCCGACGGATACCTCGGTAAACTAGAGAATTAGTTCCATCGTAAATCTGATCAATGACTTGATATTCAGGTATATTAACTAGCATCATTCAGCCACTTGAATTGGAGACAAGTTTATAAGTTAAGTGGAATTCATTCAGAGGAGCCAGCGATTATTTGCTCAGCAGCAGTAGCAGTTAGAGGTCTTGAGAAGAAATAACCCTGAGCAAACTCACAGCCTAATTGCTTGAGCATGACTACTTGTTGTTGAGTTTCTACGCCTTCTGCTACTACATCCATATTAAGCGCATGGGCAAGAATAATGATCGTGCGAATAATTTCGAGATTTTGACCACCTGAGATCATTTGATCGACAAAGGTACGATCAATTTTGAGGGTATTTACGGGAAATCGATGTAAATAGCTGAGAGAAGAGTAACCCTGACCAAAATCATCAATGCTCAGTTGAATATTGCGGGCGCGTAATTGCTCTAATTTAGCGATCGTTTCTTCGCCTTGATCCATCATTGAGCTTTCAGTGATTTCTAGACGGAGATTGATACCATCGATCGCAATTTCTGCTAATACTCGATCTAGTTTATCAATGAGATCTTTTTCGCGTATTTGCTGACAGGTGAGGTTGATACTCATTTTGAGATTTTTCGCAGATGCATATTTGTTTTGCCAAATATGCATCTGCCGACAAGCTTGGTTTAGCACCCAGTCCCCGATCGCAATAATCAAACCAGTTTCTTCAGCTATGGGAATGAAATCGCTAGGTGATACTAAGCCTCGTTTTGGATGATGCCAACGAATTAACGCTTCAAATCCTGCCAACTGCTCTGAGGCTAAGGAAATAATTGGTTGATAGTAAAGCTCAAACTCCTTTCGCTCTAGAGCATAATGCAGATCACTGTCTAGTTGACTAACTTTTAGATGTTGTTCATACATCTCTTGATTAAAGAGAACATATCTTCCTTTACCAAAGGACTTGGCCTGATACATGGCAATATCCGCATCCCTGAGTAAATCACTGCCATTTATATATTCTTGATTACTCATGGCAATACCAATACTGGCACTAGGAAATAGCGTGTGATTACCTAATTGAATGGGATGTGAGAATTTATGGAAAATCCGCTCAGCGATCGCGATGACTTCACTATCTTCCTGAATATCGTCAATTAGAATCGTAAACTCGTCACCTCCAAGGCGGGCTACCGTATCCCCCACCGATCGCAAACAGTTTTCTAGTAACTTGGCGATCGATCGCAGAAAGTGATCGCCGATAGTATGCCCCATACTGTCGTTGATCATTTTGAACCGATCTAGATCAATAAACATCACCGCGAATCGATACTTAGGGTGACGTTTGCTGTATTTAAGAGCCTGCTCTACCCGATCCATAAATAGATTGCGATTAGGCAATCCCGTGAGGGCATCATGGAGAGCATCATGGACTAATTGTTGCTCAGCACGCTTTTGATCAGTGATATCACGGGTAATGCCATCAATCCGCACAGGTTTGCCATGCTGATCGTAAATCAGATATCGGCGATCGCTAACCCATCGGACTTCCTGATCAGGACGGAGAATGCGATATTCGTCATGGATGACTCCTTCTGTTAAAACATTGTGATTAGCTTTTTCAATCCTTGGACGATCATCTTGATGAATTACCTTTAACCAAAATTGCTCATCCTCAAAAAAGTTAGAGATTGGATAACCATAGATCTTTTCTAAAGCGGTATTGCAATAGATGAGTTTTGCTGTATTAGCATCTATTGACCAGACAACATCCTCTATCGAGCTTAAAATACTTTCTAAACGTTCTTCACTTATTCTTAAAACTTCTGTTGTTTGCTGATGTTTAACAATTTCAAGGGCTAAATCTTCATTTATTTTTGCTAATTGAACAGTGCGCTGCTGAACCCGTTGTTCCAGTTCTTCATTAAGTCTCTGAATCTCATCTTGAGCTGTCTTTAGGGCTAATTGATATTTAACACGTATTAAAACTTCTTCAACTTGAAAAGGCTTGGTAATATAATCAACAGCACCTAAACTAAAAGCTTTAATTTTATCGATTACATCATCTAGAGCACTTAAAAAAATGATGGGAATATTACGAGTAGTATCTAATGCTTTGAGATGTTCACATACTTCATAACCATCCATATCAGGCATTTTAATATCCAATAGGATCAAATCGGGGCAAGTCGTCTTGACTGCCATCAATGCGATCGCACCACTTTTAGCACAACGAGTTTGAAAGCCATGCCCCGCCAAAGCCGTAGATAAAACTCGCAGATTATCAGGTATATCATCAACAATCAAAATCAGGGGTTCTTTATGAGATGAACTATTAAGACTTTCGGAAGACATATTATGTGTGGAAGATGTCAATGGATTCATCGGTAAAGTACCTCTTGGGCTAAAGCAATAATCTGATCAAAATCAAAATTATTCATATATTCTTCTATCTTTGTTTTTAATTGAATATGCTCTTTAGGTACTTGCTTTAATAATAGGTCGATATCATTAGCATTCAGTTTAGACGCAGCTACATGAAGTTGTTCTAGCCATTCCTTTGGCATGACCAATAAGGACTCACTAGTAAATTGGTCGGGAGTCTTCATTCTTACTGAAGTTTGCTCGTCAAAATCTTCAAAAATGTAACTAACTCCCAGATAGTGCGATATCTTGTCAAAGATGATCTTTTCATTGAATGGCTTACGCACAAAATCATCACAACCTGATGATAGTAGCACCTGTCTTTCTTCTTCCAAGGTACTGGTTGCTGTCAGTGCAATAATTGTAGTTGCTTGCCCCTTCAGATGGGATTTAATCTGTGTGGCAGCCTCATAGCCATTCATCACAGGCATTCGCATATCCATCCAAATTAGATGTGGTTGCCATTGTTCCCAAACTTCTACCGCAATTTTCCCATTTTCAGATTCTTTAACCTCAAAGCCGATGGGTGCGAGTAGTTGAACTAAGACTTGACGATTTTCCCAACGATCATCTACTACCAAAATACGATAGGTAGATTGACTAGGTGCAAGCCCAATTACGCGATGTGTGGGTTTAGTGGAGAAGACCTTAGAAGAGTTACTTGGCTCAGCTTGGATATGAAACTGGAAGGTCGTACCCACCCCAACCTGACTACTAAAGGTAATATTGCCCCCCATCAGTTGCACAAATTGCTGACTAATTGCTAAACCCAAACCACTACCTTGTTCTGACTTGCGTCCCGACTCAGTTTGGGCAAAGGGATCAAATACCCTGTCGAATTCTTGCTCTGCAATACCAGTGCCAGTATCAGTAATTGAGAAGTAAATATTCAAGCGTTCAGAATGTGCTTCATCACTTGCTAAAGAAGCCGATGAATTGCCAAGGTAAACGCGAATAGTAATTCCGCCTGTTTGGGTAAATTTAACGGCGTTACTGACGAGATTAATTAAAACTTGGCGTAGTTTCTTTTCATCGGTTTTGATGAATTGTGGTAGATCTGCCGATGTTTCCAGATTGAGATAGATGTTTTTAGCATCAACACGTATTTGGAACATTTCGACTATCAGATCTAGCAATTCCATCAAGTCAAAGTCTGTCTCCTGTAGCAGGATTTTGCCTGACTCAATCTTAGCCATATCCAGAACATCATTAATCAGTTCTAATAGATGTTCTCCACTACGACCAATGATATTTAGGTTGTCTTTTTGCGATTGGCTGAGACTGCGATCGCGCGTCATAATTTGGGTAAAGCCTAAAATCGCATTCAAAGGAGTCCGCAGTTCATGGCTCATATTCGAGAGAAACTCACTTTTAGCCGTATTGGCAACTTCAGCACGTTCTTTAGCCTGCTGGAGTTCGTTAGTTCTTTGCTCGACTCTAATTTCTAACTCTTGATTAGTAGTTTCTAATTCCCGATTTGCCTGATCTAGCTTGTGATTAGTGACATCTAAATTCTCAAAGGATGTTCGTAATTGTTGCGCCATCTCATTGAAGGAGTCAGATAAAACCTTCAATTCAATGATGCTTGGGCTTTCTACATTTTGATTTAAATCTCCTTGGGTGATTGCGACCGAGGCTGTCCCCAAACGTAAAATAGGTCGTGCAATCCATCTAGAAGTTAATAATCCGCAACCAATCGCGATCGCTAAAGCTAAGGCACAAAGTAAAACAGTGGTACGGGTATTAGCATAGATCTGTGTCATGAAATCCGATTCAGGGATCACAATAATCGTTAACCAATCAATGCCCCTTGGATCTACTAATGGTTGAATATAGACAAATTGCAGTTCACCTTGAAACTCAAAGGCAAATTTTTGAGCAGATTTAATTTGCTCGAAGCTACCAAATTTTTGTAATAAATGTTTAGCGATCGCCTGAGTCAGAGGATCACGGCTTTCAGTTGCAAGGAGTCTCACCTGCTCATTATTTTTCTTGATATAGGGTGGTTCCGCAGTTGAGCTAGCAATGATCGCGCCAGAACGTTCTATGATCAAAGAATTTCCCGACTTACTAATATTGAGATTGTGGAGAAACTGACTAATTTGGGTTAAGAAGATTTCTACTCCTAATACACCTTGGATTTCACCTGCTTGGTTATATACAGCCGTACCTGCTTTGATTTCTAAGGCAAGCATACTAGAAGATAGTGAAACTTCACTCCAAATTGATTTATTTACCCTTTCCTTTTTTATACTGTTTTTCAGGTCTTTAGGCTGATCAAACAAAAAATACTCCTGACTATCAAATTTGGCACTCTTGATAAGTTTACCTCGCTGACCTCTCTCATTAAGTTCATAGATATTTCTATTCTCACCTGTTGATTTATCTTTAGACTTGGCAATAAACTCACCATTATCAAGCTGTTGTACTCCAGTGAAGTTGCCAAGATTGTCAACATAGAAAAGATAGTGAACAATGCCATGATGTTTAACTTGATTAAAAAAGAATTTCTCTAGATCCTGTCTATTTTCTAAATTTAGTTTTTCGCTATAGATTGTGGAAAGTAATACTTGGTTAACTAGATGGGGAGAATCTAAGAAATTACTAGTTTCTTTGTCCACACGGTTCGCGATTTCTATTTCCAATCTATCTGCTAAGTCTTTTACTGATTGCTGACCACTTTTAAAGGAAAGATAACCTACTAATCCAACAGTACCGACTATTTGGAGCATGAAAGGTAATACCACAAATGAACGTAGAGATATCCCCTGAAATCTTTGGAATAGTTTCTTGCTATGTTTTTTCGGACTAGTGATTGCCTGAGGTGATTTCATGAAATATACTGATTTTTACTATAAAAAACACCAAGAATTTATTAACAAAAGATTCTTGGATTGAAGCTTGAAGTACAGAGAAACTTTTGAATGCACGGCTTTGCCATGCTTTCAAAAGTTTCTCTGTTTATGGATTTTAAGAAAGAGTCAAGCGCTATGATCAATTGTATTGTATTATTATCAAATCAAAAGCCACAAGATATTCACATTATGAATATCTTGTGGCTTTTGATCTTAAGGGGATTAAGCGATCGCTTATCCAAAAATTTCTGCAGGGTCAGCAGACTGGACTTTGCGTAATGATATTGCTCCTGAAATCACACACATAATCATCGTTAAGATCATCACAGGAATTGCCTTATCCCAAATATATAAGGGTAATAAAGTGGCATTTTTGGTGAGATTATACAAACCAAAGGAGATGCCAAGTCCGGGGATAAATCCGAGAATTGATAATACGAATGCTTCTTGAATGACTACTTGTGCCAAATAGAAGTTGTTGTAGCCCATTGCCTTCAGAGTGGCATATTCCGCAAGGTGATCGGAAACATCAGTATATAAAATCTGATAGACAATCACGATGCCAACAATAAAGCCCATGACTGTACCCAGACTAAAGATAAAACCGATCGCTGTGCTTTTTTGCCAATATCCCTTCTCGAATTCAATATAGCCTTGGGCTGTCAAGATTCTAGTATCGTCAATTGCCGCATCTTGGGATTTTTTTAGATCCTCAATTGTTAAATCTGACTTCGCAATCAGCACCTTATTTTTATCTTCTTCATGAATGAGCTTGCCATCCGCACCAATACTGTCTTTGTACAGGACTTTGATTCTTTTGCCATCAGGTGGTAGTTTTTCGCGGGGTAAGACCACTGTATCCGCAGGTTGAGTAAGGATGAAGTCCCGCATTGCCTCATAGGGAGATGCATTCGGTTTTAAGTTAATTAAGCCAACGTTAATTAATCCTGAGCGACGGTTATCAAAGATTCTCAAAAAGTTGGTATCACTGGTAATAAGCGTGCCATCAGCAGCAAAGGATGCACCTAGCTCAAACAAGCCCCCAATCACGAGCTTCCGATTAGCTACTTCGCGAGCAACTAAATTCTGGCAAGTAAAGGCTGCCTCGCTAAAAGTTGATTTCAGAGATAGGGAGCCACATTCACTGACAATGGGTCCAAATTCAGCACGAGAGGCGCGATCAAAGAGAACGACATCTTCGGTTTTGACGCGATCGATATTGGACTCTGCTCCTGCCATTTTAAAGACTTTGGCATCAGGATTTGCTCCCAATACTAAAATATTGCGCGTTTGTCCCGCAGGGTCTTCTTTAATTTTCCAAGCTGCCAGCCCAATATACAGGGGATTGACTGATTCAACTTGCTTCATCCCCAGAGCCTGATAAAGGCGGCGTTGGGAAAAGTTTCGCATCCCCACAAGGTTAGTTGATTGGGGGCTGATAATTACCAAATCGCCAACAAGATTGCTCTGAAGACGGATTGCACTGTTAAAGAGAGCATCACGGAAACCAAGTTGCAAAAACATCAAGACCACCGCAAAGGTAATCCCCGCGATCGCTACTAACAGACGGCTTTTTTCATAGGTAAGCTGTAACCAAGCAAGAGGGACGGCAAAGATCATAGATTAAACTTCAATTTTGACTCTGACTTGTAAATTCGTAAGCCCTGAAACTTTTTGGCTATCATCAAGTTTAATTTTGACTTCAATAATTCGCACATCAGTTTTAGCAGCAGGATCAGTTCCTAGTACATCATTTTTGGCAATTCGCAACCCAATTCGCTCGACTTTTCCCGTGATTTCTCCTTCAAAGACTTCACTCTGAATGCTTGCCTTCTGTCCGACTTTAATCTTGCCGATGTCAGTTTCGTAGATTTCGGCAACTACATACATTTGTTGGGTATTGCCAATTTCCACAACTCCATTTGTCTGACTGACAATTTCTCCAATTTTAGAATTGACTTTGAGAATCTGTCCATCAATAGGAGCACGAACTTGCGCTAAATCCAAATCAACTTCTGCTTTCTTGACATTAACGATCGCAGTTTGTAACTGAGCTTCAGCAAATTGAACATCCGTTGGGCGGACTTCTCTAACACTGTTTAATAAACCTTGGGATTGTCTTAATTGAAATTGTGCTTGCTGAATTTGTTGTTCTGCTTGGGTAAACTGCCCTTGCAAGGTTTCGACCTTGAGTCGATAGGTATCGAGAACTGTTTGGGAAATGGCTCCTTCTTTATAAACCTGAAGAAAACGGTTGTAATCTCTACCTGCAATTTCTAACTCAGCACGAATTCTCGCTGCATTAGCCTCAAGAGATTTGATATTGGCAGCAGCAGACATGACATTACCTTCTTGAGCAATGATGTCACCACTTTTTGCACCAGCCCTAACTTTGGCAAGATTTCGCTCACTCTCCTGAGCTTGACTTTGGGCTTGGAGTAAGGCTGCAACTGAGCGATCGTAACTGTCTAAAACGGCAATTACCTGTCCCTGTTTGACGATATCTCCTTCTTTGACCATTAATTTCACAATTCGAGATGTGCCAAGGGCTGATGGTGAGGCAACTTTAATTACTTCTCCCTGAGGCTCTAAACGACCTAATGCACTAATGGCTTTGGGTTGATCTTTATTATTAGTAGCAGTATTTGTTGGCGCAGATGCATTTTGTGGTGGGTTAGAGCGTCCAAAGACGAGCCAAATACTTACACCTAGTGCGGCAAGGGCTAAAGCGATCGCGGGAATTAAAAATTTATTTGATCGCTTGGTTACTAAGGCATTTTTCATGGTGCTAGGTTGAGTGTTTTGGGGAGATGTTAGTGTTGTGTCCTCAGATCTGCCATCTATGGCTGGTTCTGACTGCTTTCCTGATTGTTCTTCTACCTGCATATGCGCTCCACCGTCATTACTAAACCCTAATCAAAAAACTAGCCAATAGTTTACCAAGATATACCAGCTTGTTTGTGTATTAGAAATCCTACATTGAGGCTATGTGCTGTAGCAGATTTGTTTCCCAGCCTAAGGCTGGGAAACAAATCTGTAATTTAATCGAAAATATAGCAGTCGCAAATTATTTGTAGCTTTTATTTTTTGTGGAGGCACACCCTGCTGAGATGAGTGGCGATGCAAAGCGCCGCCACTCATCTCTTCCTAAGTAGTGTTTTCACTACCATCAGATTCCATTGAGTCAGCGCCATAATATTAGATATAACTGACTGAAGGAGCGAAGTTAATGTTGTTTCACTCATCCTATTTGATCTTGATCCCAGGCATGATCTTAATGTTTTGGGCGCAACAGCGCGTTAAAGCAACCTATGAAAAATATGCAGATATCCGCTCTAGTCTAGGTATGACAGGTGCACAGGTCGCCAAAACAATTCTGCAACGTATGGGCATTTATGATGTGACGGTTGAGCAGGTTGCAGGTGAACTCACCGATCATTACGATCCTTCCGCGAAAGCTGTGCGGTTATCAGAATCCGTATATGCTTCGTCATCTTTGGCAGCAGCAGCGATCGCTGCCCATGAATGCGGTCATGTCCTACAGGATGTGCGCGGTTATCAATTTATGAATGTCCGTGCCTCACTAGTACCTGTGGCAAATATTGGTGCTAACTTTGGTCCTTTGCTAGTGATGACGGGGCTGTTCCTGACTTCTCTTGGTAGTCTAAGTACATTGTTCATCAATATTGGCATTGTCTTATTTGCAGGCGCAATTCTATTCCATGTTGTTACCTTACCTGTGGAGTTCGATGCTTCTAGACGTGCACTAAGACTAATTGATGAGCTAGGCATCCTCCAAGGTAATGAAAATATTGGTGCGCGGAAGGTCTTAAATGCAGCAGCTTGGACATATGTAGCTACGGCTATTTATGCAGCTCTGCAACTTGTGCAACTACTTTTGATTCGAGGCGATCGCTAATTTCTAAAAAAGTAATAAATTGCTTCACCTTGTGTAGGTATTTCATTACTTTTCGAGTTAAAAAGCTTACAATCCCATAAACAAAAGAAAGTATTGCTACGCAATACTTTCTTTTGTTTATGGGATTTGAGATTATCTCTATTTTTTTAGGATTAATTCTATCAATTCAGAAAATCCTGCGAATTCTGATGATTGAGTTACATATTTGGGAAGATGAACCATTTTGTCCTGATAATGTCTGATATTTGCTACTCCAACTGAAAGTGGAAACTGATCAGCAACAAACATTGACTCATCATTAGGACTATCTCCAACTGTTAGCACCTGATATAGCTCAAGCTCTTGATAAAACTTTGCTAATACAAGTTTCAATCCTGTTGATTTATCTTGGTTAGACAATTTAATATGACATTGCACAGTGCTGTAGGTAAACCCTAAGTCCATGTCGTTACATTGCCGCGCGATCGTATCTAGCTCCTTATCCGCTAGACCATGAATATCAAAAGTCCAATCAGTAATGCGGAACTGATTATCCATAGATGGTTGCAGATTCGGATAGTTCTTTTGAATTTGATGGAATGCCTGCTCTAGTCGCAGTCGATGCTGAGTTGGATTAGTAATATCGGATAGGAAATATTGCTGATCATTGTGTAAATATATCCCACCATTTTCTGCGATCGCTGCCTCTATAGGTAAGTAATTGACCAACGCACTGACCCAACCCGCAGAGCGCCCCGTCACCAATAGAACCTTAATCCCTGATGCCTGAAGACGTTGTAAAGTAGCAATAAAACCTGCGGTAAATTTGCCATTTTGAGTGAGCGTACCATCGACATCGGAAGCAATTAGGCGAATATCAGCGAAATCATGAATATTGATAGGCAATAGAGCCATAGTGTTACAAGCCTATAGGTGGGGTTAAGCCAATCAATCTATTTGTAAACTTACTTGTGAGAAGAGATAGGAAACTCCTTGTACTAATTGTCCAACCCCATCGATCACCAATTGACCAAAATCCATCAGGCTTTGCCAAACATCAATTCCCACATAAACTTTTAAGTAAATTGCCACTAATATTAGTGATATAGCAGCGATCGCAAATTTACCAACTAATTTCGCTAAAAGCTCCAAAATTGTGGAAGTTGCCCAAATTGCAGCTCCAACAGCGATCGCTCCAAGAATTAAAGTCAGAGTATTATTTATTTCCATGTAAAAATTATAGCTATAGCAGTCCTAAATCATTTGTAGATTTTTGCATAGTTTATGGAAGCGCAACCCTTCGGGTTGTGCTTCCATAAACTATGCGCGAAAGAAAGGAATTAACTGATAGGTATCGCTCTCATAGAGGATATAGATACCTAGAGCAATCAGCACAAATGGCACGATCGCATTGCTATATTGAGAGAGAAACTTAGCGATCGCGGGATGGGTACTGAATTGATAAGCGGCATAGCACCATACAGCGATTAGCAATAGAAATGTAGCGATCGTAATCGAGAGGGAAACTGCATTGCTACTAGCAAACAAAGGAACATAAATACCAATATTATCGCCGCTATTAGCAAATGTAACTGCGGCTACGTGATAGGTTTGTGGCGCAATTAGTGGTGATTGATTGGCAGTAGAAATCATACAGCTTTTGACTGTAACTTCTTCTGGCTTTTTCAATAATTCCTTGATGCCGATCGCGATCGGTAAAAAACCTAGCAAGCCAATCCATTTGTGATCAATGATTAACCCTCCCAAATATCCAGGTAAACTCGCAAGGATGATTACGGCAAATCCTAGATATTGACCAATGAGAATGTGGCGAGGACGAAATTTTGCATCAACCTGAGCAAAAAAAACGGTCAAGATGAGAATGTCATCGATATTTGTAGCCGTAAATGCGGTAATGGCGATCGCCACAGTACCGATGAACCATTCCATATTGTTTCTACCTCAGTTAAAGAATTTCTATTAGGATCTACGCAAGTCTAATTTACTTTTTTGTGAGTAGATTTGGCGCAGGCAAATCTACTCACGCAGTGAGTATTATCTATCTTATTTGATCGCCTTTAGCTTTTTGGGGGCGCAACTCGATTACTTCAAAAGCCATATATAACGGTAATTTTGCGGTATTTGAGAGTGATGTAAGATTGATTTTCATCTATTGATCCAGAGCTAATAGAGCACATGACTCTTGAACAGTTACGAATTTTCCTTGCAGTTGCAGAACATTTGCATTTCACTCGTGCTGCCGAAGCCCTATATATCACTCAACCTGCTGTCAGTGCTGCTATTCAGAGTCTAGAAGCATGGTATGGGGTAAAGCTATTTCATCGCATCGGTCGCCACATTGAAATTACCGATGCAGGCTTATTATTGCAAACTGAAGCTAAGGACATTATTGATCGCATTAAATTAATGGAGAGAGGTTTACGCGAACTCAACGATTTCCAACGTGGTGAACTCAAACTAGGTACGAGCTTGACTATTGGCAACTATTGGCTACCTGCCAAAATCAGCAGATTTCAGGAACTATATCCAAATATCACAATCAAATGTACCCTTGCCAATACTGAAGAAATTTGTGATGGAACTGCCGCAGGTCTATTTGATTTAGGGTTGATCGAAGCTGATGTGAAGCCCTCATTACAAAAGGACTTAGCTCAAGAAGAAATTGGTAGCGATCGCTTGCTTATCGTCGTAGGCAAGGCACATCCTTGGTATGAACGCCCAAAGATCACCGTTGATGATTTGAGCAAAACTGCATGGGTAATGCGTGAGTCAGGCTCAGGTACACAGCAGGTATTTGAGCAGGCTTTGCTCAGTTGGGGAGTGAATCCTACGGAGTTAGAAATTATGTTAGTGCTTAGCAGTGGCGAGATGGTAAAAGCTGCTCTAGAAAGCAGTGCAAGGGCTGCTGCCATTTCCGAACTGATGGTACAAAAAGAGTTCCTATTAGGGACCTTACGTCTAGTCAAGGTTATGGATAGCGATCGCCGCAAATCCTTAGAAATTACCCGACCATTTCTCAAACTTCAGCATAACAAGCGCTTTCAAACCCGTATCGCTAAAGTATTTGGCGAGATTTTGCGTCAGTAAAGTTGTTAATCAGGAATAACTAAACCCATTTGTTCTAATGGTGCGGCGAACACGTAATAGATCACCCCTGCGCCAATGAGTGTGATTGCCAAGCTAAATAAGACAACCCAGCGATCTGGTGGATCGAAAGTATCGGCATCAATGTCATGACGTACCGCAAAATAATGATGCGTCGAGAGCCACACTGTTAACATCCCAATAATGGAAAATGCTAATCCTAATTTCCAACCATTACCGGGGGTAGGCAACATCGGAGGACGCAAAATTCTTAAACGGACTACGATTACACCAACACCTAATAGAGCGATCGCCATCCGCATCCATGATAGATAGGTTCTTTCATTGGCTAAATGATCGCGCACACGATTAGGATTTTGTTTACCTTTTATACTGGTTTCGTCTGTACTATTTTTGGGCTTGAAGGATAATTGCATTATCTTGGATATTTGGAGCGTCGATATTTATGTTGAATTTATGTTGAGCAAAAAATTGTTCTCCAGATTATATATTAAAAAATCTCCTGTATAAAAGGATGAGAATCCTTATGTATAGAGGTTTTCATTTTTGAAACAGGTAAAATAAAAACTCAAAACTCTTACTAGGCTTAATTTTTATTTGCAAATGAGTATGTAATTATTTGAAAAGTGCTATAGCAGTTTTCAATCAAGCGAGTTACATCGATTTATTTCCCCACCAAAGGTGGGGAAATACGGAAATTTGATCTCATCAAATTACGGTTTTGAAACGTAGAATCTACTAAGAATTTAATCTAATGGTGCTTCGATTAAGTTCATGGCAGCTAGGGCTTCAGGAGTTTCAGGGATTGCCCAATTGACTTCACCAGTTTTGTAAACCTTAGTCGTAGGAATATTCAATTCCACTGCACCAGTTGCGGGATTAGCTTTGGCAACTAGTTGCGTGCCGGTCACAATTTTGACAGCTACAGGCTCGCCATCATTGTTTAAACCCGTTGGCAAATAAATTCCTTGACAGTTCCAATCTTCATTAGTGGTTTGACCACTAGGTAATGTATAGAGACTGTTATCAAAAGTAGACGAATCTAACTTTGACTTTTTCCCCTTAGTACAGGACAAAAAGTTGCAAAAGTAGGCAGGGAGGGGTTTTATAAAAGATAACCACATCGTAAATAAAACCCCTATGAAAGAGATTAACCTATTCCGAGAAAAGTTGCAGCAACATCTGCAATGGAATAGAGCAAGACTAGCCTTTGTGTCCATGTTCTTGATCGCGCTAATGCGAGTAAAGACAGTAAACCTAGCTGAAATTGCCACAGGATTTAGTGGTTATGCCAAAGTCGAATCACACTATAAGAGGTTACAGAGATTTTTTCGAGACTTTGAAGTGGACTATGAAAAGATCGCACTCATGGTCGTCAAAGTCATGCAAATCCCCGAACCTTGGGTAATTTCTATCGACCGCACCGATTGGGAATTCGGTAAAACCGTGTTTAATGTGCTGACATTGGGAATAGTGCATTACGGTATTGCATTCCCGTTGGTATGGATGATGCTGGACAAAAAAGGTAACTCAAACACCCGTGAGCGCTGTGAATTGTGTAATCGATTTCTGGAAATATTTGGAGACCGCAAAATCGACTTTTTGAGTGCAGACCGAGAGTTTGTCGGTGAGGATTGGTTAGATTACTTGTTGTGTGAACCATGTAACCGTTTTCGTATCCGCATTCGTAAAAATACTTTGCTCAATGACGGGCAGAAAAAACTGCGTGCCGACATTTGTTTTCAAGACCTCCAAGTTGGTCAGTCCAAAGTATTGTCCAAGCCCAGAAAGGTTTGGAACCATTGGCTTCGTATAGCCGCTATGCGTCTTGATGATGGCGATTTATTAATTGTCGCGACGACTCATGACCCTGATACGGCTATTGCTGACTATGCTAAGCGTTGGGCTATTGAGACTTTATTCGGGTGCTTTAAAACCCGTGGCTTTTGTTTGGAGTCCACTCATCTTCAAGATCCTGAACGTCTTTCCAAACTAATTGCTTTGCTTACTCTGGCTTTATGTTGGGCTTTTTCTTCTGGGCTTTGGTTGGCTCAACTAAATCCCCTCAAGCCTAAAAAACACGGTCGTCTTCCTAAAAGCATTTTTCGCCTTGGTTTTGATTTCCTTCGTCACATCATCTTTGACTTACATCTCAATTCTCAAGCCTTCTTTAACTCCATTAAATTTTTGTCCTGTACTTAGCTTTTTCCCATAGACAGCTAAAGGACTACCAGTAAGGTTACGGCCTGATTGACTGACAAAAGTCTATGAAGCATAGTCGAGAGTAGAAGCATAGAACTCAATGCGGAATAATTTCTGAAGATGTTTTCGACGAGAAGCAATAGCAGGGTGAGAGTCAAGATAAGAAGTAAAAGAGTAGAAAGGCAAGAAAGCCCAGTTTTTAGTGATAGCGGTGTGAATCCAGTTCCAGCCAATCTTGAGATAACTAAGCCCACGAAACCAATGAGGATCAACCAAACGACGATAGCCAGAATCAGCAACCGCCAGTCCTTGAGCCGTTAAAAACAAGGTGGTCAGTGCTATCACAAAACAAAGGCGAGAAATGGCAGGAGCCGAACGTAAACGCGAAGATTCTAAATCAAAGCCATTAGATTTATCATCCAAGAAATTCTCCTCAATATCGAATCTCAGACCATACTCCCAAAAAGTTTGGAGTGTGGTAGGTTCAGTACTGAGAATATACCAATACTCTCGGCTCCCAGATTCCCAAGCCGCCGCAATATGCACATCGGTAAGACGCTTGGACTCAGTTTTGTGAACTTTAACATTGTGGATCAACTTAGCTTCACCAAGACGAAGATGTAATTGTTTGACTGTTTGCCAGCCATGCTTGGGGGCATATATCCAGAAATTACCCTTGATCCGAATCCGACATTGCCATTTTAATTCCCACACATAGCGCACCAGTTCTGGATTAGCAAATGCTCGGTCTGCTAATAAAACTACTTTGACATTCACGGGCAACAGTTTCGATGCGCGTTTGAGCATGTCTTGATAGCTACTCATCTCCACACTACTACTGCGATGTTTGATTACACGCCAACATAACGGTAAAGCTCTTCCCTGATGAACTACACACAATCGGATCATGCTGTATTCTTCCCACAGTTGACTGGTATCAAAACTCAGATATATTTCTGGCTCTTTCCATTTAGCGATTAACTCTTTGATTACTGGACTGTATAGCTTAGCTGGATTTATGCGCGGATTGTTCAGCCATCTTGATAGTTGTCTTTGCGTGCTTTGGGCGATCAATGCTTTTGTGTTGATATGGCTTAACCACTTCGTTAAATTCACACTCCCTGTGGCGATCATTCCCACCATCATCCACGCCATTACTCCCAAATGGCGCACATCTGACCACTGGCTGTATTGACTCCCGAATTTTATTAGTTCATTATAGATACGTGAGGCGTTTTGGGTCATTTGTCCTATGCTCCTTTTTCTTCAAAAAACAGCATACGCCTCTTTTTTACTCAAATTCAATCTCTGTATACTTTCTCGCAACTTCTCTTACCACTTTTGTCAGTCAATCAGGGTTACGGCATTCAGCAAAGGATTCACCTGTTTCAATGATGTATTTCTCAAATTGGAGTTTGGCAATTTCCGTGGGATCATTTGCCTTTGCTAACTCTTCAGTTACAGAGATGTAGTCAGGATTACTAGTAACGGGTGGTTTATTGGCTAAGGATGGTTGAGCGATCGCCAAATTAAACAGCACTACAAAAATGACAAGTAAAGATTGAATTAGTTTCATAGAATTTCCTCCTAAAAAGTCAAGGTTTGATAAAAAATAGGAGCTTGAGAAATCTAGATGCTAACCAGAGCTCTTTTCTAGTTGTGGCTCCTTAGAGGAGTTGAGTTCAGCGATATTACGACCGAGGTTTAAGACAACTAAGCCACCAATTAGTAAGCTGAGAACGGCTAAGCCACGATTTTCGAGGGTATGACTATCGATCATGATCAGAATTCCTAATCCAATCAACACAAAAGGAACCAGATAGTTACCATAGCGGGTCAAGGCATCCGCGATCGCAGGTAATTGGATTAAGCGATAGGCGGTATAGCACCATACTCCTACCATCGAGAAGAACACACCTAGAGTCACTAGCAAGCTTTCCAAAGTAGTGCTAGCAAAGAGCGGGACATAAATCCCTACATTGTCGCCACCATTAGCAAAAGTAACAGCCGCTACACTATAAACTTGGGGAGAAAGTAGGTTAGAGAACCAAAAATTTGATGTTTCTTGTAGGTTATCTTCGGGTTCGGCATCTTCAGTATCGGGGATGAAGAGACGATTAAGACCAATTGCGATCGGTAAAATCCCTAACATGCCAATCCAGTCACGGGGCATTAATAGTCCACCAAAATATCCAGATAAACTAGCTACCACTAGCGCTCCAAACCCTAAGTATTGCCCAAGCACAATATGCCGTTTACGCAATGCTGCACTTACCTGTGAGAAAAAGAGCAACAGAATAAGTACGTCATCAAGGTTCGTGGCAGTGAATGCAGTTATTGCTGTAGGGATTGAGGTTAGTAGTGAATTCATATTATTAATTAACGGAATTCTCGCGTTAAAAAGATGGAATCTATTTGTATTGAAGTTTCATTACGAATGAATTCAATATAGCGATCGCAACTAATAAAATCAAATATAGTTTCTTTTTAAAACGATAACTTCAAGTGATTGATATTGGGCTTAACAGGGTTCGCAAATTGATGCTTTGTAAACAGTAAAAGTCAATCTCGTCAATACTTTTAGCCTTCAATATTACAATCCAAAACTTCTATTCTTGAGCCTGCAAGAAAAATGTCGATATGCTTTCTTATTGATAAATTCAAATTATCATTTTGACAAGAAAGAATATTTGTTCCTATAGAAAAAAGCTAATAATATGAACTCAATTAAACAAGCAAATTGGAAGGAGAGAACTCAAGATGAGTTGGTTAGAAGGGACAATCGCCACAGGTCTCGCAGTTGCAGTGGCAACAACCCTTGACGATAATATTTATCTCACATCATTCTTCAGTCGAGTAAGTCGCACCTTTCGTCCCCGTCATGTCGTAGTTGGCGAATTCCTTGGATTTACGGTGTTAGTCGGCATTAGTTTGATTGGCTTCTTTGTCGGAATGGTAGTTCCTGACATGTGGATTGGCTTGCTGGGATGCTTACCCATCATTATTGGGATCAATCAGCTACTAAGCAAAGAAGAAAATAATGATAGCTCCGATGAATTAGAGCGTGTCCATACGGAAGTTGGCAGACCTCGCATTAAGCAATCACTATGGTCAACCCTTCGTGATCCTAAGACTCATCGAGTTACTGCTGTCCATATCTCTAATGGAGGCAACAATATCGCAGTCTATGTCCCCTTATTTGCTACTTGTAGCTTACCTAGTCTTGGCGTGATCTTGAGCATGTGCTACATGACTGTTGGTTTCTGGTGTCTATGTTCCTATAGCCTAACTCGCTTCCCTGGAATTTCTGTTTTAGTTACTCGTTATGGCAGCAAAATCTGTCCTCTGATCTTAATTTATCTAGGACTCTCTATTCTGATTAAAGCTCAGTCCTATCGCTTAATTCTTCCTATATAGAGCCATTTGACAATTAATTCATACTCAAAGACCTTGTTAACAGTGTTGCTCAGTAACACTATTAACAAGGTCTTTGAGTATTGAAGCTGTACATTTCAAATTTATTTGTTAGTTTGTAAATTTTCCGCAGTCTGTCCAAAGAGAATTTTCTTGCTTTCTTCGGTAATCGTTGGTTGATTAGCAAAGGGTTTAGCGCGTTCGTAGGCGCGAATCACCGCAGGGCGATCACCTATGCGTTGCAGCCAAGCCTGAAGATTGGGGAAGTCTTCGATATTTTGTTGTTGATGCTTGTGAAGGAGTACCCAAGGGTAGGAAGCCATATCAGCGATCGAGTATTCGCCAGTAATGTAGTCTTTTCCTTCGAGTTGATGATTGAGGACTCCGTAGAGACGATTGGTTTCCTTTACATACCGATCAATCGCATAGGGAATTTTTTCGGGTGCATATTGCGAGAAATGGTGGTTTTGTCCTGCCATTGGACCTAAACCTCCCATTTGCCAGAATAGCCATTGCATGACATTAGTGCGATCGCGCAAAGCTGTGGGTAAAAATTTTCCTGTTTTCTCGGCGAGATACTGCAAAATCGCTCCCGACTCAAATACAGATATGGCATCTCCCAAATCCGATGGATGGCGATCGATGATTGCAGGCATCCGATTGTTCGGCGAAATATTCAGGAATTCGGGTTTGAACTGGTCGCCAACGCGAATATCAATGGGATAAATCTCATACTCTAGTTCTGCTTCTTCCAAGAAGATCGTAATCTTATGACCGTTTGGAGTCGGCCAATAGTAGAGTTCAATCATTGGTTTAGGTACTTGGGTAGGCTTGTAAAAGTTCCTCCTATTGTAGTGCAAACCGAAAATAGCAGAACCTCAAACAAGTTTTTACAAAGGTTGCTTTGTAAAAACTTGTTTATTCTGTTTTGAGCGCTTTATACTCTCATTTCAGGACTAGAAATAATAATGGCTTTCAATCCAATTCATCACTTCTTCTTCTGTACCAAAGTTCGCAGAGTGACCAGTCTTAGGATCGTAAACACACCAGTAGGAATTACCCAAGCGATCAGTTTTTTGCCAAACTTTGGCTTCGTCATTTTGATTAAAGGTAGCTTGGGTGATATTTTGGAAGGCTTTGCCAAGAGCTTCCCAAATATTAATAGGATTAGGAATAAAAGAGACTCGCATAATTTTGCTATCCCAATTGCGAAGGTTTCACAATTCCTATTGTTATCTTTTAGTTAGAGGATGCGGAAGGTACAAATTTAAGCAATTTTACTAGTACAGTTGGCAAAATATTTCACTGTTCTAGTAAAATTAGTGAAAATTGTACTAGGTAATTTGAGAGGCGATCGCTATATACTGCTTTCACTATCTCAGTAGTGCTTGCCCTATGAGAATTCCCTTAAATCGCTCTGCCCAAGAGCCAATCTATCTCCAAATCCGCGATCGCATTAGTCATCTGATTACATCGGGAGCGCTGCAAGCAGGAGAGCAACTACCATCGATCCGTGCTCTCGCCGAAAGTGTGCAGGTAAATAAGTTGACTGTGATCGAAGCCTATAGTGTTCTTGAAGCCGATGGTCTAGTGTCTGCTAAGCAAGGCGCAGGCTACTTTGTGAATAATGCGATGCTTTCCCCTGAGCGTAGTTCTACCCTTGAAACCGATCAAGAGGTTGTAATTCCCAGTAAGTGGGGCGAGTCATTTTTCGATCAGTACATGGATTCTCTGCAAGCGCAGCTACATCCCGATGTGATTGACTTTACTTCAGGATTTCCACGCCCATCGGGATTAGAAGATCTGGCTAAAATTGCCCGTAGAGCGATGACTCAGGTAGCTGACGTGCTGTTTAGCTATGACTTCCCCCAAGGACAGTTTACCCTTCGCAAGCAGGTAGCGCAGATGCTCGCATGGAAATTGGGACTGGAGGCATCGGCGGATAATTTGATTATTACTAATGGCTCTAAACAGGCTCTATCCCTAGCATTTCAGTACTATCTCCGTGCAGGGGATTGGGTAATTGTGGAATGTCCGACCTATCATGGCGCGATCGCAATTTTAGAAAAGATGGGTATCAAGGTGATTGGTATTCCCATGCAGAATGATGGCATGAATTTGGAACTGCTCCATCAATATTTGCGTAGTCACCAACCTAAGCTGATCTATACCGTCAGCACCCTGCACAACCCTACAGGAATTACGACATCGCAATCCCATCGCCGCGAGTTAATCTCCCTAGCGGAAAAATATAACTGTCCTATTTTAGAAGACAATGCCTATGAAGGATTGAACTTTGAACCAGCCCCCGCCCCTCTCAAGGTTCTAGATCGTAGTGATTTAGTCACCTACATTGGTACATTCTCCAAATCACTGATGCCGGGGCTGAGAGTCGGCTATATGGTATCTACTGGTAAGCATTATCAAGCTCTAGTGGAACTAAAACTGCTCCATGATTTGCATGTCTCCACCGTAACTCAAGCGATCGCTAGCGAATATATTGCCTCTGGACATTATCGCCGCCATCTTAATCATTTGCGTACCATCAATCACCAAAGACATGATCGAATGCTGCAAGCAATGGAACAGCATTTTCCTAGTTCCGTACGCTGGACAGTTCCCAATGGTGGGTTATTTATCTGGGTACAACTTCCCAATCACACACCAATGCAAATTGTTGGACAGGAAGCCGCCGCGCAACAGGTACTCATTGGCAGAGGTAAGCTGTTTTTCCCTGATGGGCAAGGCTATCCCGCATTTCGCCTCAATTTCTCTCAATCCCTAGAAGATATCGATCGCGGCATTGCCATATTAGGCAATATTCTCAAACAACATCTTGCATAATTCGTCTGGCAAGTTGCTATAGACAAATCACAAAACAAGCTCTCCGCAAAAATAACCCGATTGGGGTTGTCATATATCAAAATGTTAGATACTCTAATAGTTAGTCAAAATTATTAGAGTATCTAACTATTTAATTCTCATTATTTCTTTGTTTTTTTCTTTGTTTTTTCTTTCATTTGCATAAATTTGATTAAGTTAAGGAGCAGTACTAACTGTGACTAGATTTCATGGAAACACCGAGCAGTACAATGCTCAAGATCATCTTGAGCATAACTATAGCGATGAACATTTAATGCTAGAGACGAGATCGCTGACGCGAGATTTTGGACAAATGCGGGCGGTGGATAATGTCAATATTCAGGTCAAAGCGGGTGAGGTATTTGGTTTATTAGGTCCTAATGGGGCTGGCAAAAGTACCACGATTAAAATGCTGACGACGCTCTTGCCTCCCAGTTCTGGTAATGCCGCGATCGCAGGTCTAGACCTCACCCATCAATCTTCCGAAATTCGTCGAGCGATCGGCTATGTGCCGCAGTCACTATCCGCCGACGGTAGCCTCACGGGTTATGAGAACCTATTGATTTTTTCTAAACTCTATGACATTCCTCGCAAATATCGCGAAACCCGCATTCGTGATGTATTGGAATTTATGGGTTTAGAAGAAGCGGCTCATCGGCTGGTACGAAATTATTCGGGCGGGATGATTCGTCGTTTAGAAGTGGCGCAGTCAATGCTGCATCAACCTCAAGTTCTCTTTCTCGATGAGCCAACTGTGGGTCTAGATCCCCTTGCCCGTAGCTATGTCTGGACATTGGTGAAGCAATTACGAGAAAGGTATGGAACCACGATTATCTTGACAACGCATTTTCTGGAAGAAGCTGATAGTTTGTGTGATCGCGTGGCGATTATGCAGGCGGGCAAGGTAGTTATCACAGGCGTTCCTAGCGAACTCAAAGCTTCTCTCAATCGTGAGAATGCCACATTGGACGATGTATTTATCCATTACACAGGCGATCAATTGACAACAGGAGGAGGTGATTATCGTGAAACATCTAGAAATCGGCGGACGGCTCAACGGTTGGGATAATTTGGCGCAAGGTTCGAGACGGCTTAAAAAACGCAATCTTTGGCAGGCGATCGCTGAATTTATTAATAAGACGCTGATCATTACCGAACTGGAAGTGCGGAAACTGCGTCACGATCCTACGGATCTGATCGTGCGGGCGGTGCAGCCTGTGTTGTGGTTGCTGATCTTCGGACAGGTATTTACGAGGATTCGTGGTATTCCGACCAATGGCTTACCCTATCTAGATTTTATGGCGGCAGGCATTCTTGCTCAGAGTGTTCTCTTTGTATCAATTTTTAGTGGCGGGATGTCGCTAATTTGGGAAAGGGATCTAGGATTAGCCCATAAATTTCTGGTCAGTCCTACTCCTCGCGCCGCCATTGTTTTAGGCAAAGGGGTTGCATCGGGTGTGCGCTGTTTATCACAGGTGTTGGTTGTTTATTTCCTATCCTTTGCTTTGGGAGTGCAGCTTAACTTTAGTGCGATCGCCATGTTAGGTGTCTTACTAATCGTGATGCTCGGCGCAGCTTGTTTCTCAATTTTTTCGATCATCGTGGCGTGTTTAGTCAAATCCCGCGAAGGCTTTAACGGAATGGGACAATTGATGACCATGCCCTTATTCTTCGCCAGTAATGCCATTTATCCGATCGAGATTATGCCGCCTTGGTTGCAGTTTGTGTCCCATATTAACCCCCTGACCTATGAGGTTGATGCCCTGCGGGGGGTGATGCTCCTGAATGGCACAAGTATCTATGGCTATGGCTTTGACACAGTAGTTTTGGTGTTAGTCCTGATTACCCTCACCTTTATTGGTGGTCGCCTATATCGTCAGATTGGAATGTAACGGGATAAAATGACAAAGAGTATCCCAAAGGGATACTCTTTTGCCCTGTAACAACCAATATCAGCTAAGAGTTAACTATCCCATGGGATCGAAAAAGTCAGTTCGCCAATCAGCTTCAGAATCCATTACTCCAGTCTTGGACTCCACATTATCCAAACAATGTGCGGCAAAAGTAATGGAAACAATTCCCTTAGTCATGCGATTTATTCGCGCTGATATGCGCGATCGCAAGGCAACTGAACTATCGGTTCCCCAGTTTCGGACTCTAGCTTTTTTAGATCGTAACCCCGGTGCATCCTTAGTCGAACTTTCAGAACATTTAGGCGTAACCTGTGCCACTGCCTCAGCGAATACGGAACGCCTTGTCCAACGCAACTTTGTCCATCGCTGTGACCATCCATCGGAGCGTCGTCGCGTTTCTCTAAAATTGACCCCCGACGGCAAAGCCCATCTTGATGCTGCCAGAGATTTAACCCGTGCCTATATCGCCGATCTGCTGGACTCCCTGAGTGAGGAACAGATCGCCAAAATTGATGACAGTTTAGCGCTTCTCTACCAAGTTTTTGAATCCAAATCTACTCCGTGAAGCTTTTTCTTTACGCATTACCATGAGTTCCCATCCGCAAAGCCCCAATCAAAAATCTTCGCAAACCTCACCTGAAATTAACCATCTCTCCGATCGCCCTGATCCCTTTGCGGCACTCAGAATTCGTGATTTTCGCCTCTTTGCGATCGGTAGAATTCTCATTTTCACTTCCTTCCAAATGCAAACCGTAGCCCTTGGTTGGGAGATTTATGATCGCACAGGTTCCGCCTTAGCCTTGGGTGGTGTGGGCTTAGCACAAGTCACACCGATGATCCTGTTAACGCTATTAACGGGTCATGTCGCCGATCGCCATGATCGCAAAAAGACAATCCTATTTGCCATTTTCCTGCTCACACTCTGCTCCCTCGGACTTGCGGCGATTTCCTATGGTAAAGGGGCGATCGCATGGATCTATATACTTCTTACCTTGATTGGCATTGGTCGTGCATTCCTGAAACCCGCCAGTGATGCCTTTGTCTGGCAGTTAATCCCCATCAATATGTTTACCAATGCCGCCACTTGGAACAGTAGCAGTTTCCAAATCGCGGCTGTTGCGGGACCCGCTTTAGGTGGATTAGCGATCGCCATTCTCGGTAACGCTACGGGAGTATATCTATTTTCGGCATTGGCGGCGCTATCTTGCTTTATCGCTGTGGCAGTCATTCCCAAACGCCCTGTTACTTATTCTTCAGAACCAATATCGATTAAGGCGCTATCCGCAGGTTTCAAATTTGTTTGGCATAATCAACTAATTCTTGCTTCGATTTCCCTTGATCTGTTTGCAGTTCTTCTTGGCGGCGCAACTGCCCTGTTACCAATTTTTGCGAAGGATATTCTCCAAGTTGGTCCCTTAGAACTCGGCTTTCTCCAAGCTGCGCCATCAATTGGAGCCTTAACGATGGCAGTAATTATCGCTCACTTGCCACCGTTCCGTCGTGCAGGCTTAGCGATGCTCTGGTCAGTAGTTGGGTTCGGCATAGTCACGATTATTTTCGGTCTATCCCGTTGGTTCTGGCTCTCATTGTTGATGTTAGTCTTTAGCGGAGCGCTCGACATGATTAGTGTTGTCATTCGTCATACCCTCGTCCAAATTCGCACCCCCGAAAATTTACGCGGTCGAGTTGCTGCTGTCAATAGCGTCTTTATCAGCGCATCCAATGAGCTAGGCGGCTTTGAGTCAGGTTTAGCAGCAGCAGTATTTGGTCCTATTCTTGCTGTCGTCGGTGGTGGTATTGGCACGATCGCCGTAGTATTTGCTACTCTCTGGTTATTCCCCAGTCTCAAAAATCTCGGCGCATTAGCAGACTATCGCGAACCAGATTTGGAAACATCAGAAGTCCAAACCTCAAAAGTGTAATTGAGTGGGCGCGATGCGCCCATTCAATTACACTTTTGAGCTAAATCAATTAGGAGAAAAAATATGTGGCTTAAAGCGATCGACCATATCCAAGTTACTTCCACCCCTGAATTAGAAGCGGACATGCTCTTTTTCTATGGTCAGGCGCTAGGATTATCGGAAATCCCAAAACCTGCATCACTACAAGCTGTAGGTGCATGGTATCAACTGGGGAATACTCAAGTTCATATTGCGACGGAACCAGAAATCCATAACGCTACAACGAGAAGACATATCGCTTTTCAAGTCGAGGATTTGGAAGCTTTTCGTCAGCATTTACAAAAGCTGAACGTTGAGATTATTCCCGATCTCCAACCATTAGTAAATTGCGATCGCTTTTATCTACGTGACCCTGCTGGCAATCGGATCGAGATTCTTGCATACCATTAACTAAACTTAAGCATCATACTTTAGGCTGATGCTTAAGCCTTTTACAATCACTTTTAGTTATGCTTTCCACAATCAAGACTGTTTGTTCGTTTTTGTTATACCAGATACAATAGAGACATATCTAAAAAGCTTTTCAAAGCGTGAAAAGGGGATGGGTGAGTATTATGTTCGGAAACATTAGAGAAACTCGTTATCAAGAAGGACAACGCGATCGCGACGGGGGAGTTTTGCCACGTAAAGATGATTCGGCATATTTAGAAGGTTATCTCAAAGGTAGACCTGAAGGCTTAGATGGAGTGATGCAATATTTCCCAACAGTAGAAGATTATCTGAAATGGAAATTGAATCACTCAAAGTCTTCTAGTATTTAACGTCGATTTTTGGCGAAGTTTGAGAGAGGGTTGGCTATGCCAACCCTCTCTCAAACTTCAGAATCAAAAAATTTGCTTAGCAAATTTTTTGATTCTGAAGTTGTAAAAGTTAAGTAACTAAGTAGCTAAGCGTAATTAAATATAGAGTGGAATCTTTCAATAAGATTGAGTAAAGCCGCTAAATTTATTATATTTTCGGTTCTGCAAGAGGTCTAATATAAAACTTAAAAAACTATGGTGTAAGCTGTGTCTACACTACAGCTTTTTGCTGATTATTAATTATGTTTAGCTACTTAGAACTGTTTAATTCTTTCAAATTGAAAGTAAAGCCAACCCCCTAAACCAAAGTATCCATAGGTTTTAGAGATTGCTTAGGCTATTAGAACTCGCAATTAGTTTGTCTCACTAATGCAAATTATTCTCTAGTATTTTGATGCCTTTTTAATTTTTTGTCTTAGATTTGTTTAGTTTGTTACTGAAATTAACTTTTTTACGTCTAATAAAGGCTTAATCTAGGTATATAGAGTTTTCCATTCTAGTGAAGTACAAGTTTATTTCTCCACCGAAGGCGAGGAAATAAACCTATGTAACTCGTCTGCTTGAAAAGCGCTACATAAATATTTAGTTTTTGTATTTCATCTTTATACCTAAGTATGAGCAATAGTCTTACTCGTCAAAGATTCTGGAACAAAAAGTTTTTGGGTGTACTTTGCTATAGTAGTGCAGCTTGTATTTTGGTGCTATGCGGAAAAGTAGAATTGAGCAGTGCTCAGTCACAAGTGCAGGTCAAAACCAATCGTTATTTACAAGTAGAGCAAATACAAGGCAATGTATTCTTTCGTAATCAGAATACTAATCGTCCTGCCCGTAAAGGCGATCGCCTCACAAATATTGGCGATGAAATTGTGACATCGGGACAATCAACAGCCGTCTTGAGTGTTGATACGGGAGTGGGGTTTGTCAATGTTGCCGAACAAACAACGGTGCGGATCAATTCCTTGCAGATTAGCAATGACAATGGAAGAATTACTAACCTTCTAGTACCAAGGGGCATAGTACGCTTGCGGATCAGACGTTTTACGAATCCTAGTTCAAGATTTGACATCCAGACACCTGCGGTGATTACAGGTGTACGTGGCACAGAGTATGTGGTTAATGTCAAAAATGATGGGCGGACTGTCCTTGCTACACTTGATGGTGCTGTCAATACCTCTGCTCAAAATATAGATGTTCTAGTAAATAAAGGATTTCAAAATCAGACTATAGTTGGTGAACCACCTTCACAACCTGTCCCAATTCAAGATAACACCGACATAGATTATCAAGTCATCAAACTTTTTGAGAATGGAGAGCGACAGGTAATCTTGGTTGGCAATGTTGACTTTGCGAATACAGTATCAATTGATGGGGTAGCGCAAAATGTAGATCGAGATGGTCAGTTTCGAGCAGTACTAACTACTAATTCCATTTATCGGGCAGAAATTCAGGTAATTGTCACCTCACCTTCGGGCAAGCAGCGCACCTATGATCTTGTCATCTACTAAACCAATAGTACCGATAGGTTGGAAATATATTCCTTGGGCAATATCAACTGCGATGGTAGCAATCCTGTTCAAGCTTGGAGCTTTTCAGCCCCTTGAATATTTTGCCTACAATCGCTTTACCAATTTACGGAGCAATCGCCATTGGGATGAGCGTTTAGTAATTATTGCGATCGATGATGTCAGTATCGAAAAACTAGGACGCTTTCCTTGGTCACGCGATCGCTATATTCCCATTATCCAAAAACTTACCAAGGCAGGTGCAAGCACAATTACGATCAATTTGTTGTGGTCAGAATCTAGCCCTGCCGATACACAACTAGCCAAAGCTATCACAGCAAATCAAAGAGTAGTGCTCGCTCAGGCTTGGGGGGCAAATGGCAAACAATTGCAACCAGTATCAATTTTGGCGGAATCAGCGATCGGTATTGGGCAGATTGTTGAGACTAAAGATAGTGATGGCATTGTGCGTCAGACCCATCTATATATGGAAGATACCCCATCGCTAGCGATGGCAACCTTGCAAGCCTATAACCTAGTGCAAGGGACAGTCCCGATGCCCGAGCCCAATCTTCCCTATGGCATTAATTGGTCGCATCGACCGCAAAAAATGCGCCAATATTCCTTTGTAGATGTGCTCGAAGATCGAATTTCTCAACAAAATTTTCAAAACAAAATTGTACTGATTGGGCTAACCGCAACTGGCTCGGAACCTTTAATTACACCATTTGATCAAGCTCAATCTACTTATGGTGTTCATTTACATGCCACTATCCTCCAAAATCTTTTGCAACAAAACGCGCTACGAGTTCTTCCTGAGCATTGGAATTGGGGTTTGATTTTATTAGGTGGGACTGTTATTGCTTGGGTAATGCGGTCTAGCAAAACATTGCAACAGTTTGCGGTTTTATTGATTCTTATTGGTGGATGGGGAATTTGTGCTTTTGTGAGTTTTTCCTATGGTTACTGGATACCTATTGCCATGCCGATCACTTTAATAATGACAATAGGCGTTAGTAGTATTATTCAACGTCAAATTGAAACCAAGCAACATCTCCAACAAATCAACTCCAAGCTTGCCTATGATGCTTTTCACGATAATTTGACGGGGTTAGCTAATCGTAATCTATTAAACGATCGCATCGAACATGCCATTTCGCTATACCAAAGACATGGTTATCTCTTTGCATTAATTCTGCTGGACATGGATGGATTTAAAGCGATTAATGATAATTTAGGGCATCTCATTGGCGATCGCCTTTTGATCGAGGTATCGCAAAGGTTATGTGCATCAGTGCGGATGGGCGATACCGTGGCGAGATTGGGAGGAGATGAATTTGTGATTTTATTAGAGAATTTAAAAGAAAGACAGGATGCGATTATTACGGCTGAACGAATTCAAGCATCAATGGAACCCACCTGTCGTTTAGCGGAGCAGGATATTAAAATTTCCATCAGTATGGGCATGGCGTTTAGTGTGGAAAGCTATCACAGTCCTAAAGAAATCCTCGTCGATGCTGATATTGCCATGTATCGAGCTAAATCAATGGGTAAATCCTGCTATCAAATTTTTGATCTCTCGATGCAAGGTGATCCAAAAAAATCAAGGGATTTTCGCTAAGTAACGCGAGTGATGTTTAAAAATCTAAGAGTTTTATAAAAGTGGGCTAAGTTAGCCCACTTTTATAAAACTCTTAGATTTTTGAGTTAGTGCAAAGTACTGTAATGCGAATAGTGATTTAAAATATTGCTTGAAAGCATGAACTTGGCAGCTTTGATCGCAGCTATGGTAGAAGTATTGACTAACGAATCCCAAAAACAAATTATCCAAAGCAACGCCATCATGGCTGATGGGTTGAGCAAAGTTTACCGTACTGGTTTTTGGCTAAATCAAAAAATTAGTTCTTTACAGTCTTTGTCGCTGACCATTAGTAAAGGCGAGACTTTTGGTGTATTAGGTCCTAACGGTGCTGGAAAAACAACATTATTAAAGATTCTGCTTGGTATCGTGCAGCCCACATCAGGAACGGGTGAAATCTTAGGGTATCCCCTTGGCGATCGCACAGCAAAGCAGTCTATTGGTTATTTACCTGAAAATGCTTATTACTATGACTATTTAACAGGCTGGGAGCTACTCGATTTTATTGGGAGCTTGTTTGGTGTGGAGCCATCCTTGCGTCGTCAGAGGATTGCCGATTTACTTGACCTTGTGGGGCTATCCCAATCCGTTGCACGCAAAAAGCAATTGCGTCAATATTCTAAGGGGATGGTACAAAGAATTGGAGTTGCTCAAGCGCTGATCAATGATCCTGAAGTGGTTTTCTTAGACGAACCGATGTCTGGGCTAGATCCCGTAGGACGTTATCAAGTGCGGGAAATTATTCTCATGCTCAAGAAACAGGGCAAAACTGTATTTTTCAACAGTCATATCTTGTCAGATGTGGAGTTAATCTGCGATCGCATTGGTATTCTCAATAAGGGCGAACTCGTCGCCATGGGAACACTCAATGAATTACTCGGTACTGAGCAGTCCTATCAGGTTAGCGGACATGGGGGCACTGAGGCAGAGTTACAACCTTGGTTACAACATCTTATTTTTCAAGGAGATACTTGGCATGGTCAATTAGCCAAGGACTTACCCGAATTTTTGACCTATCTTGCTAGCATTGGCGCAAAGGTGATCGCGATCGATTTAGCGCGTCAAACCTTAGAAGAATTTTTTATCGATCAAATCAAAGCGTCGAGACATAAGGATTAAGCAAAAAGGGTTTCACTACAAATTAATTAGTGAAACCCTTTTTTATAAAAACTAGCAATACTTCAATTTAGGGATAAAGATGAAAAACTAAGTACACCCCTACACCTTAGATCTAGACTTACTTAGAATGGTCAGAGGCAGGATCACCAGTGAAAGGTTGTTCCCCTGTAGCAGGAAAATCATCTTTACTAGGAGTGAAAATTTTAGCGATCGCATCGCTTAAATATTCCACCATATTCATGAATTTTTGTGTTAAGCCGTTCATAACTATCACCCTTAGAGGAATATCTAGAGAACTTGATTTAGGATTTTTTTCCTATCTATGTATATGGTAATACTTAAATTGTTAGGGATCACTGATTTTAAGCTGCCGTAACAATTGTTTGAATTTCGACACAGGTTTAGATTAATTTCTCTTGATCCACCAATTTTTCAATAAACTGTCCCGCCCTGCGGTAACGGCATAAAAAGCAAATAAGTGAAGGTGGCACTTCGTGCCACCTTCACTTACTAAGTGGGAATATTTTTTGCAGAAACCTTGTAAAAAGCTCTGGGTTATCTAACCTCTCGCCATCACACATGCAATGTTTGTATTGATAGATATCTTTTTGCGAATCTCTAACCATCGATCTTTTAATGCTTCTGGACTCAACCTTATTGCGGATTGAGAAGCCTGATATTCCACAATTGCCATAGCAATGCGATCGAGCGATTGACTAGTATATGTACCTGATAAATCGTCATATTCTGGTAATTCATATGTATAAGTATCTTTGCCAGAGCATTTCACCATTCTACGAAATGGTCTACTGATCAACTCAGAATTGACGGCATCACGAATTACATTCCATTCACGCCAATGATCCCGTTGTTCTGACCTCGCATATCCAAATCCATCAAGCTTTTTATAGTACAAAAAATCTGTATATGCAGTTATGACGCGATCATAACGATATGTACTATCATCCTTACCTAAACGAACGCCACGTAGATTGCCGTCACGTATGGTAATCACCAAAGGGGTTTTGGTAAACGTATTGTTTGTCCTTGATTCTTTCCAAGCCTTATAATGCCGTAATGATTGGGTCAAAAGCCAACATCCATCACGATGCTCAAAGATATAAGCTTCTGGGCTTCCATAAGTTCTAACTAGAGTTCCATCTCCATCTTTCTTGTCATTAAGAAACTCAGCTCTGATGTAATTCACGCGAAACGTTTTGGCATCGATTCTTTGAAAGTCTAGTTTTAATCGATTTTTTAATACCTCACCATCGCCAGTATATTTGGGAAAAGGAGCAAGATTGACATATTTATTGCCGATCGCCCCAATTCTAAAATCCACGTAGTCTTTGTCTCTGATCACCATCACTAGCAAACTCGGATCTTGATAGTCTCGAATTTGGAATTCTGACGAAACATATTTAGAAACCATTTAAGAATTGTAATCTTAGCCCCCCTAGCCCCCCAATTCTGGGGGAAACCAGATTCAAGTCCCCCAGAATTGGGGGATTTAGGGGGGCTATTGGTAGACTTTTAAACGAAATTTTATGTGTCATGTAATTCTTAAATAGTTTCTTATCTCTCCCCAAAGAGTCACGCACAAACAACTCAAAAAAGCTCTTGAATTCATCAGGGGAGCATTGAGCGATCGCAGTTTTTGGGGAATTACTAACTTTTGAGATTTGGGCATCTGCCATCAGAGTTGAAGCAGATGTAATACTATTTTGATTTTTAGGAAAAACTACTGATTGCTGATGTTGTGTTACCACAGCAGATATTGGGGCATAAAGTGTAGCAGCTTGAGACAGCAAGAATAGTGCCAGCATCGTGAAAGCTCAAAAACCTTAAATAAGATTGATTTTGTGTTTTCAAATAAGCATATGCTCATTTGAAAAACTTCTATAAAACCAATGGCGATCGCCGAGAGAAGTACAGACTTAAATTTTTATATTTTTGTTTCAGCTTTGTCTTGAATGTCTCTATAGACAAATTATTGGTGCGGTGCTTCGCACCGCACCAAATAATTCTTGAGTTAGAAGTGAGTAGATGCAGAATTTTGAGCTGTGTCTAACGAACTTTGAAGAGATCAATTGAGTAAGACGCTACCAAATATTAAAATTTGTTATTGTTATGGGACAGTTTTGAGGGAAAATGTACCTGATTGAGTACAAAAATTTTCTAAGCAATTGTAACTATGGTCGCTGCACCCTCGAAACCTCAAACTCTTGAGACCCTCTGCATTAACTCCATCCGCTTTTTGTCGATCGATGCGGTCGAAAAAGCAAAATCTGGTCACCCCGGTCTGCCGATGGGGGCAGCACCAATGGCTTTTGTGCTGTTCGATCAGTTTTTAAAGTTTAATCCTAAAAATCCTAAGTGGGTTGATCGCGATCGCTTTGTCCTCTCCGCAGGACATGGTTGCATGTTGCAATACTCCTTGCTACACCTCACTGGCTATGACAGTGTCGGTATTGAAGATATTAAACAATTCCGTCAGTGGGGCAGCTCTACCCCCGGACACCCTGAAAACTTTGAAACCGCAGGCGTAGAAGTTACCACAGGTCCTCTCGGTCAAGGTGTTGGTAATGCCGTTGGTTTAGCGATCGCCGAAGCACATTTGGCTGCCCGTTTCAACAAGCCCGGACATAACATTGTTGATCACTATACCTACGTCATTCTTGGCGATGGTTGCAACATGGAAGGCGTAGCCTCTGAAGCTGCTTCCTTGGGTGGTCACCTCAAGCTCGGCAAGCTGATCATGATGTATGACAGCAACAGCATTTCCATCGATGGCAGCACCGATCTTGCCTTTACTGAAGACGTTGGCAAGCGCTACGAAGCTTACGGTTGGCATGTTACCTATGTTGCTGATGGTAACGAAGACCTCGATGCGATCGCTAAGGCTCTCGAAGAAGCAAAATCTGTGACCGACAAGCCTAGCTTGATCGTTGTTACCACCACCATTGGTTACGGTTCTCCTAAGAAAGCTGGTACTTCTGGCGTTCACGGTGCGGCTCTTGGTACGGATGAAGTTGCTGCAACTCGTGCTAACCTCGGCTGGGAATATGCACCCTTTGAAGTGCCTGCTGATGCTCTAGCTCGTTTCCGTCAAGCGATCGAGAAAGGTGCTAAAGCTGAAGCTGAGTGGAATGAGCGCTTTGCTGCTTACGAAGCTGCCTACCCTGCTGAAGCTGCTGAATTTAAGCGGATCATGGCTGGCGAACTTCCTGAAGGATGGGAAAAGGCACTTGAACCCGTTGCTCAAAAGGAAACCTCAACCCGTCTTCTTTCTGAAGCTTGCTTGAACGCATTGTCTCCTGTGCTTCCCGAATTTTTGGGCGGTTCTGCGGACTTGGCTCACTCCAACATGACCTATGTTAAGGGTCTGCCTGACTTCCAATACGGTTCCTACGAAGGTCGTAACTTCCGCTTTGGTGTGCGCGAACATGGTATGGGCGCAATCATGAACGGTATGGCGCTTCATGGCGGTACAATCCCCTATGGTGCAACCTTCCTCGTATTCGCTGACTATATGCGTGGCGCAATGCGTCTCTCGGCATTGGCGGAAATCGGTGCATTGTACATCTTGACCCATGACTCCGTAATGCTCGGTGAAGATGGGCCTACTCACCAACCCGTAGAAACCATTGCTTCCTTACGTGTAATTCCTAACGCTCTGACCATCCGTCCTGCGGATGCTAATGAAACCGTAGCTGCTTATCAAGTGGCGATCGCTAACCGTAAGCGTCCTAGCTTCCTCGCCTTTACCCGTCAAAATGTAAAGAACCTTGCAGGTACTTCCATCGAAGGTGCGAAGAAGGGTGCTTATAGTGTTGTTGATGTTGCCAATCCTGAATTAATCATCATCGCCACAGGTTCTGAACTTGAGTTGGCAACCAAGGCGGCGGCTATTCTCGCTGGTGAAGGTAAGGCTGTGCGTGTTGTCTCGATGCCTTGTCAAGAACTCTTCAACGAGCAATCTGATGAGTACAAAGAATCCGTACTTCCTGCATCCGTTAAGAAGCGCGTCAGTGTTGAAGCTGGTAGCACCTTTGGCTGGCATAAGTATGTCGGTTCTGAAGGCGCAGTTATCGGTATGGATACCTTCGGTGCTTCGGCTCCTGGCCCAGTTGTTTATGAGAAGTTCGGCTTCACCGTTGATAACGTTGTCGCAACTTCACGCAAAGTTCTCGGTTAGATTGCAATCTCAGTAAAGATGAACGGTGCGAAGCGCCGCCAATGCTTAAACTAATAAAAAAGCTGCACTAGGTGCAGCTTTTTTATTGGCTGCTTTTTTATTGGCATTTCTAAAACTTTTCTATACTTCCTTGCGAACCACTAAGCAGATCTGCCAAGATAGAATATATATCGTTTGCTTATAAGGGAAGATTTGCGTGACTGTTGCTGCTTCTGTTTCTTCGCCTGATGTCCAGAGTCCGACTGATTCGGGAATTTATATTACAATTCACGGTCACTTTTACCAGCCTCCGCGTGAAAATCCTTACCTCAATGCGATCGAGCGGCAAGAAAGCGCGGCTCCCTTTCATGACTGGAATGCGCGGATTCACCATGAATGCTATCGTCCCAATGCATTCTCACGGATCGAGCGTCATGATGGCAAAATCGTCAAGATTGTCAATAACTACGAGTACATGAGTTTCAACATGGGACCAACGCTGCTCTCATGGATGGAATTCTACGATCGCGATACCTATCAAGCGATTCTCGATGCCGATAAACGCAGTGCCGATCGCCTAAATGGTCATGGCAATGCGATCGCGCAGGTCTATAACCACATCATTTTGCCCCTCGCCAATTGGCGCGACAAATTGACACAGATTCGCTGGGGAAAGGAAGATTTTAAATCTCGATTTGGGCGTGATCCCGAAGGAATGTGGCTAGCGGAAACTGCCGTTGACTATGAAACCCTTGAGGCTCTGGTACTAGAGGGGATCAAGTTTATTGTGCTGGCTCCTTCGCAGGCACAGCGCTGTCGTCCCATGCCCACCAAAGACAATCCCAATCCTGCATGGGAAGAAGTAGGTGGCGCACAGATTGACCCTAATCGTCCCTACCGTTGCTACTTACGTCGCCATAGCAATACGAAGGGGAATGTATCGGAACTTGGGCAGTTCCATTTGCCACCCGATACTGATGCTTATATCGATGTATTTTTCTATGACGGGCCGATTTCACGCGACATGGGCTTTGGGGATCTCTTAGGCAGTTCCCACAATTTTGCTAAACGTCTCAGTCAAGCCGTCAGGAATGATAATCGTCCGCATCAAATGGTTTCTGTGGCAACCGATGGCGAAACCTTCGGACATCACAAGCATTTCACCGAGAAGACGCTCTCCTATGCCTTTGTGGAGGAATTTCCTAAGCGTGGCTGGACAGTGACCAATTACGCCCATTATTTGAGCCTATTCCCGCCCACCTACGAAGCAGAACTGAAATCTGTCACCGCTTGGAGTTGCGCCCACGGAGTCGATCGCTGGCAAGGTGGCTGTACCTGTGGCGGTGAAGGATCGGGCTATCAGCAGCTCTGGCGGCGACCTCTGCGCGATAGTCTTAACTGGCTACGTGATCGCCTTGCGACGGTTTATGTAGACATCGGACGTAAATATTTTAATGATCCTTGGGAAGCCCGCGATCGCTATATCGAAGTTTTGCAATATTCATTGCGCGATAACATTCCTGATCTTTCGCCAATTTTAGAAAAGTTCTTTGAACAGCAATGTGGTAACAAGGTAAATTCTTCAGCCCAGAAAATTGACGCTCTGCGCCTATTGGAAATGCAACGCCATGCCCTACTGATGTTTACCAGTTGCGGTTGGTTCTTTGAGGAATTGTCGCGACCTGAAACTGTGCAGATTTTGCGCTATGCCGCTAGAGCGATCGAGCTAGCCGCCGATGTTGCAGGAGTATTGCTAGAGGATGAATTTATTCATCGTATGGCAAAGGCTCCGAGCAATCTCGCTGAGTTTAAGGATGGCGAAGGCGTATATCGCAAACAGGTAATTACCAATCGGATTAGCCTCGCGCAGGTTGCGGCTCAATATGCCCTGAGTTCGACGCTGGGAAATTATGGGCGATCGCAACAAATCTATTGCTACCAAATCCAACAGCAAGACTATCAACTGCAAAGAATTGGCTCGATGTCCTTAGCGATCGGGCAGATTCACTTAACTTCGCGGATTACCCAAGAGTCGGTTAGTTACATTTTCGCGGTGCTACATCTGGGCGGCGATGATTTCCATTGCTGCATTCAGCCCTTCACAGGGCGAAGAGAATATGAAGAGATTAAAGCAACTCTCTTTAAAACTCTCAAACAGGCGAATACTGCGGCGGTGATCTTGGCAATGGCAAGTACCTTTAGTGGTGAACAGTTCAGTCTGCATCATCTATTTGCTGAGGAGCGTCATCGGATTCTGCAAATGCTAGCTGATGAGACATTGACCCGACTCGATCAGCTATACGAGCAAGTCTATCGCGATAATTACGGAATATTAATTTCCTTCCGTCGTGACGATTTGCCCGTGCCGCCTGAACTGCAAGTAGCTGCCGATATCGTGCTCAACAATCGTCTTACGGAGGAACTGAAGAAACTGGAAACAGGAACATCATTACCGAATGTGGGACTAGATGCAGTGGCGATTGAGGCAATTAATCTCGGCTGTAAGTTTACCCATGTAGAAGATGCCAAGATCCTCGAAAAATATATTTTGAGACAGATTCAGGAACTTTCTAAGATTCAGGATCTCCATGAGAAGGCCTTATTTGATCATCTCAATCAAATTGAGGAAGCCCTAGCGATTAGCGATCGCCTCAATCTGAAACTCAATCTCAATCTCTCGCAGGAAGCCTTTCTGAATTATCTATTCAAAAGGATTGCTCCCCAATGTGTCCTCGCTAGACAGATTCTCGATTTAGAATCCGTTGAAAAACAACCAATCCATATTGAGATTAATCTTTGTGAAGGTATTTCTAATTTAGAGCTACATCAGTTAATTGATACCGCTAGCAAATTAGGAATTGCCACAGAAGCTTGGCTTCATGCCTAAAGCATTTACAAACTGACAAAAAAGCTCGCTTTGCGAGCTTTTTTGTCAGTTTGCTAAGAGTTTTCTTTTTAACGTCAGTGCGAGTTAAAATTGCAAATTTTATAATCCCTAAATCAAAAGCCTTGCTACGCAAAGCTTTTGATTTAGGGATTTGAGAGAGCGTTTGCTAAGCCAACGCTCTCTCAATAAATTTTAGGACTGCTCACCATATGTTAGTTTGATTTAAGGTTTCATAAAAGTATCTGGTGCTAGGTTTAATCACATCTCTACAGAGATATGATTAACAAGGAGTAGACAGGTATGGCATCACTTCATCAACCAATCTGGGCATTATCCTTTGAAGAAGTCTATGAATCCCTCAACACTCATGCCAACGGATTATCTCAGGACGAAGCGAGAGAGAGATTAGAGAAGTTTGGTGCAAATGAATTGCCTGAGCCTGTGCAGCGTCCATTGTGGCTCAGATTTCTGGATCAATTGACCCACTTCATGGCTCTGTTGCTATGGGTTGCAGGAATTTTAGCTTTTATTTCACGGACTCCTGAACTGGGTTGGGCAATTTGGTCAGTCATCTGGATTAATGGAATTTTTAGCTTTTGGCAAGAGTTCCAAGCAGAGAAAGCCTTGTCAGCCTTAAAAAAAGTATTACCGATGCAGGTCAAGGTTTATCGCAATGGCGAACTCAAGCAGATTCCCGCGCGAGAACTGGTGCGTGGCGATGTCATGCAATTGGAAGAAGGCGATCGCATTTCCGCAGATGCCCGTTTAATTTCCGCAGAAAGTCTATATCTCGATGTGTCAGTGATGACGGGGGAATCTCTTCCTGTAGCTCGGAATGCTTACCCTGTAAGGTTACGGGAAGCCGTTTCAGTGCGTGGTGGTAAGACGATGCTCCGCCAAGGGGAACAGCCCTTACAGGAAAAGGTTAATCCCTCAGAAATTGCCAACCTTGTTTTAGCAGGCTCCACCGTGGCGGCTGGTCGAGCCGTAGCCGTGGTTTATTCGACGGGCGCAGAAACTGAGTTTGGACAGGTCGCACATTTGACCACTGTGGTGAAGCGCGATCCCAGCACCCTAGAAGTGCAAGTGGCAAGGATCGTGCGAATCATTACCGCGATCGCAGTCAGTATGGGTGTACTGATCTTTTTATTGGCATACTTTCTCGTTGGCATAGAAGTCAAAGAAAGCTTTATTTTCGCGATCGGTATTATTGTGGCTCTAGTCCCAGAGGGATTATTACCGACTGTCACCTTGTCTTTAGCGATCGGTGTCCGCCGCATGGCAAGAAAGAATGCTTTGGTAAGAAGACTTTCGGCTGTGGAATCTCTGAGTGCTACTACGGTCATTTGCACTGATAAAACAGGCACATTAACCAAAAATGAAATGACAGTGCGTTATCTCTGGCTACCAACGCAACCCGATGGCGAGGCTGATCATGCGATTACCAATCAAAACCGCCTAATTGAAGTCACAGGTGCAGGTTACGATCCCACCAGTGGGAAAGTCCATCTCCCCGCAGATTCCGAAATTGCATGGAAAGCCAAAATTCTGCTCATTGGTTCTGCACTTTGCTCTAATGCCCGTTTAGTCCATCTCAACGCCCCCAGTCGCTGGCAAGAAATTGGAGATCCCACGGAAGCGGCTCTCTTAGTGGCAGCAGCGAAAGCAGAATTAAATTTAGAAGAATTACAAAAACAGTTCCCTCGCCTAAGGGAAATTCCCTTTGACTCGCGCCGCCTCATGATGACCGTCATTTTGAATTGGCAGTCATCAGCATTATGGAAGGACGAACTTCCCAATCTTGCCTTTACCAAAGGCGCACCCTTAGAAGTTCTTAAACATTGTCATTGGATTTTGCGTGATGGTGAGCAACAGGAATTGACCCATGACTATTGGCAGGAGGTGGTCACGGCAAATGATGATTTGGCTAAGCAAGGTTTTCGGGTACTAGGTCTGGCGGCGCGACGGGGTGGACAGGAACTGATCGATCTTAAGGCACAGGATCTAGAGCAAAATCTGATCTTCATCGGTTTAGTTGCCATGTTCGACCCACCTCGCGATGAAGTACCCAAGGCGATCGCCCAATGTCATCAAGCAGGGATCAAAGTCACGATGGTAACGGGAGATTACGGACTTACTGCTGAGGCGATCGCCCATCAAATTGGTCTAGTTGGCGATCGCGTGCGGGTTGTCACTGGCGAAGGTATGGGGCATCTCTCCGACGCACAACTGCGCCAAGTTGTGAAATATCGACATGGACTGGTGTTTGCACGGATGTCCCCTGAGCATAAATTGCGCTTGGTGCAAGCCTATAAGGATATTGGCGAAATCGTGGCGGTCACAGGTGATGGTGTAAATGATGCGCCTGCCCTACGTGCGGCGAATATTGGCGTGGCAATGGGGCAGAATGGCACGGATGTGGCGCGAGAGGCTGCTGATATTGTGCTGACCGATGATAACTTCGCGACGATTGTTGTAGCGATCGAGCAGGGGCGATCGGTATATCAAAATATTCGCAAGTTTATGACCTACATTTTGGCATCCAATGTGGCGGAACTAGTGCCATTTCTAGCGATGGTGATCTTCAAAATCCCCCCTGCTTTGATCATTATGCAGATTCTAATCGTTGATTTAGGAACGGATATTTTGCCTGCTCTCGCCTTGGGAACCGAACGCGCAGAATTAGGAACGATGCAGTTGCCACCCCGCGCCAAATCGAAACCATTGCTCGATCGCTCTTTGTTATTACGCGCTTACTGTTTCTTAGGACTCATCGAGGCAACCTTAGGGATGTTCGGATTCTTCTGGGTATGGCATAGCTATGGCTATGACTTTAACTCCCTGCAAGCGATCGCCCCTGCCATTCTTTCCCATACTACTAACCCAGAAATCACTTTCATTTATGCTCAAGCAACCACTATGACCTTAGCGATCATCGTAGCTTGTCAAGATGGTAATGTTTTTGCCTGTCGTTCCGAGCAGACTTCGATCTTCCGAATCGGTTTCTTCTCTAATCCTTTCATCTGGTTAGGAATTGCCACAGAATGGATCTTGATTATCTCAATCATTGAATTTTCGCCCCTACGCCAGATCTTTGCGACTGCTCCCTTGACTATTTGGCAATGGTCACTCTTGCTAATCTGTCCTCCGATTTTGCTAGGTGCAGAGGAACTTCGCAAATCGTTCCTTCGCAAGCGTAAGAGACGGATCGCTGTTCCATAGATAGAATGTCGTGCATTCTATCTAAATATCTGAGGTCTTACTTGTGGAAATGATGTGAATGTCAACATTTTTGAGAAGCCTTAAAATCCTTTGGGTGAGAGAACCCTTAAATAAAATTTGCCAGCGTGATTTCTGACTCTCGCCCATGACAATCTGCGTGACTCGATAGCTTTTTGCAGTATCGACGATCGCTTTCAAGGCATTACCATCACGCACACGGATAAAAGTCCCCTCAAATTCCTTACATAGGCGTTCACAGGTTTCAATGTGCAAACTTTCGGCTTTAGTCAAAAAGCGATCGGGATCGTCAACAAATAGCACATATAACTGAGCGTGCATATAGTTGGCAATCCTTGCCCCTCTTCGCAGTAATTGTAGCGAATTAGGATAGGTAGAAACGCAGACTAAAACTCGTTCGTGAATATTACAAATAGGGTTTGCTGAGGACAATGACTGATCATGAGCTTCCAGATCATCTTCGATGTTATCGGCAATTTCCCGCAGCGCTAACTCTCGTAAAGCAATCAAATGGCGACGCTGAAAGAAATTATTCAGAGATTGATCGATTTTTTCAGGAGCATAGATTTTACCGTCGCGTAGCCGTTCTTGGAGGGTTTCAGGGGTAACATCAACGACAACGACTTCATCGGCAACTTCTAAGATGCGATCGGGAATGCGCTCCCGCACAATTATGCCTGTAATCTTTGCCACTGTGTCATTTAGGCTCTCAATATGCTGAATATTTACAGTGGAATAGACATCAATCCCTGCTTCGAGAAGTATTTCTACATCCTGATAACGCTTTTCCCGTTCAGAATTTGGCACATTCGTATGAGCCAATTCATCTACAAGTGCTAGCTGTGGCTGACGTTTGAGAATTGCATCCGTATCCATTTCCGTAAGAGTCACAGAATTACAAGTAATCTGTTGACGGGGAACTAGTTCCAATCCTTTTGCCTTTTCTGCGGTTTCAATACGGTTATGGGTTTCCAATAGTCCAATGACCACATCAATTCCCTCAGCACGAAGCCGATGCCCTTCCTCTAGCATCCGATAGGTTTTCCCGACTCCCGGACTCATACCAATAAAGATTTTATGCTTACCGCGTCGATGGGTTTTAATCATAAACTATCTAAGGCTAGGTTTAACTTCAAAACATTCACACCATCTTCGCCAAAGATACCGAGAAAACGACGATCAGTATTTTGTTGAATTAATGTTTCTAGCTTACTAGGTTCAACTTTGCGAGCTAGAGCTACTTTTTGGATTTGAGCTTTCGCGGCTTCAGGTGTGATGTGAGGATCGAGACTAGAACCAGAAGTATAAATCAAATCTGCGGTGGGTTTAATGCCTGCTGTTTGCAGTCTTGGGATATCTCCCGCGATCGCCTTACTAGGATCGGGATCGGACTTACCTTTAATGCGATTTAGCAAATCGGGATTGCTAGGAGCTAAATTACTCGCGCCTGAAACTCCAGTTTTCAAAATACCAGCATCATCTTTTTGAGGATTAACGGTGCTGTAGTTGGTGGTACTAGGGCGACTATTGAAATATTTGTCACTGGTAAATGGTTGTCCGATCAATGCAGAACCAACTATTTGACCTTGAGCATTACGGATGAGGCTACCATTGGCTTGATTTGAGAGAAATGGTAATTGCGCGATCGCTAATATTCCAAACGGATAAATTACAGCGACGAGTATCCAGAGAACAAGTGTGGCACGAATAGCTTTAATAATTTCGTTCATAGGTTTGTGGGATTAGCTTTTAGCCTTTAGCTTTTAGCTTTTAGCTTTTTGGTAATTGCTGATTGGTGATTGGTAATTGAAGGTTCAAGTTTAGGTATAGGCTTTATTAGCTAACAGCTAATCGCTAATCGCTAACAGCTAATCGCTAACAGCCCAAAACTAAAACTTCTCAGGTTGAAACATGACGACAAAGAGATAGATGGAAAAGGCAAAGGTGGCAATTCCTAAAAGTCCTAGAGCGTAGGCTTGGAATTTGGTGAAGCTTTCAGCATTAGCGGCATAGACAGCGGGCGCAACAATGAGGTTGAGGCAGAGGGCAAAGAAGAGATATTTGGGATATTTTTTCTTGAGAGCCAGTTGCCATAGATCGGACAGAAATTTGTTCATAGTAGATTAAAAATAAACTAAAAGTCAGAATCACAGATTAGACAGATTAAGGGATTACGCAGATTTCTAGATTTGACTGTTAGCTTATTGAAATAGGATCAAAATCCGTGAAATCAAATAATCCGTTTAATCAGTGTTCAAACAATTGGTAGAAGAATATCAATGAATTTGATGGCAATAAATGGAGCGATTACGCCGCCTAGTCCGTAAAGCAGAATATTGCGCTGGAGGAGTTGATCGGCGGTGAGAGGTCGAAATTTGACACCTTTGAGGGCTAAGGGAATTAGGGCAGGAATGATCAAAGCGTTGTAGATCAATGCTGAGAGAATTGCCGATTGGGGACTCTTGAGACCCATGATATTTAATGCGCCAATTCCTGCGGCAGCAAAGATCGTGGGGATAATTGCGAAGTATTTGGCGATGTCATTGGCGATCGAAAAAGTGGTCAATGCACCGCGAGTAATCAGTAATTGTTTACCGATCGCTACAAGATCAATTAACTTTGTCGGATCGCTATCCAAATCCACCATATTTGCAGCTTCCTTGGCGGCTTGTGTGCCTGAGTTCATCGCTACACCTACATTTGCCTGAGCCAAGGCAGGAGCGTCATTTGTGCCATCCCCTGTCATCGCTACTAGTTTGCCCTGAGCCTGTTCGCTACGAATGACTTCGATTTTATCTTCGGGAGTTGCCTCAGCGATGAAGTCGTCAACCCCTGCCTCTTTAGCAATTACGGAAGCAGTAATCTGGTTATCGCCTGTGAGCATGATCGTACGGACACCCATGCGCCGCAGTTGGTCAAAACGTTCGCGTAATCCGGGTTTGACAATATCTTTGAGATAAATGACTCCGTAGAGGTCGCCGCCCTGACATAAGCCCAAGGGAGTGCCGCCTAGTTTGGAGACTTTCTCATAGGCAGATTCAAATTCCTCTGGAACATGTCCAGCACGCGATCTCACAAAGCCTCGAATTGCATCTACGGCTCCCTTGCGAACTTCGATATTATCGGGTAAATCTGTACCACTCATGCGGGTACGGGCGGAGAAGTCAATGCCTTTAGCTTGGTCGCGATCGAATTTAAGCACGGCTCCCGATTGTTCGGCTAACTGCACAATCGATCGCCCTTCAGGGGTTTCATCAAAGATGCTTGCGGCGAGGGCAACCGTGGCAACTTCAGCGAGTCTGTGACCATTAACGGGGATAAACTCATCGGCGAGGCGATTGCCAAGGGTAATTGTGCCAGTTTTATCGAGAACGAGGGTGTTAATATCACCGCAAGCTTCGACAGCACGCCCAGAGGTGGCAATCACATTAAACTGAGCGACTCGATCCATACCTGCAATGCCGATCGCACTGAGTAAGCCGCCAATCGTCGTCGGAATCAGCGCAACTAAAAGGGAAACCAGAATTGCGATCGTGGTGGGCGTATTCACATAATTCGCAAGGGGAGTCATCGTGGCTACGACAATCAGAAATACCTGTGTTAGCACCGTTAGCAGTACCGTCAAGGCAATTTCGTTAGGCGTTTTTGTGCGCTCGGCTCCTTCGACTAGGGCAATCATGCGATCGATAAATCCCTGTCCGGGGTCGGCAGTAATCCGAATCGTCAATTCATCGGACACTACGCGAGTACCGCCTGTAACGGAACTAGCGATATCTGTCCCCGGTTGTTTGAGAACGGGAGCCGATTCGCCTGTGATCGCAGATTCATCAACAGAAGCTAAACCTGCGATCACTTCACCATCGGCAGGAATCATCTCACCGATCGCTACTTTCACCAAATCACCACGCCGCAATTCCGTAGAGCTTGTGGGCTGAACCGTGCCATCGGGCAGAACTTTACGAGCGATCGTATCCGATCGCGTGGTGCGTAGGGAATCAGCCTGAGCCTTACCCCGTCCCTCGGCGATCGCCTCGGCAAAGTTGGCAAATACCACTGTAAAAAAGAGAATGATCGTAATCGCGCCATTGAGAAGCCGTTGTTGATTGGGATCGGCTTGGACATTGCCAAAGAGATTCGGATCGATGGTGACAAGCAAAGTCACCAATGTCCCAACCCAAACCATAAACATGACAGGATTTCGCACCGCAATTTTAGGATTCAGTTTACGGAACGCATCGCGAATAGCACGTTGATATAGTCCCGCCATTGATGCTTTGGGCGTATGTTTACGCGAGTCGCGAGTGCCGCTAGGCATGGGTTTTATTGAAGAATTATTCATAGAATTTGAAATTATCTGTGACTATCCAGATCCCCGACTTTTTGTGTGAATTTACAAGTTATCTTTGATTTGGCAGAAAAAGTCGGGGATCTCAACCTCCACCTCTAGCAATGGGGATCTCAACCTCCACCTCTAGCAATTAAGAAAGCTTCGGCAATTGAACCAAGTGCCAGTACTGGAAAGAAAGTTAAAGCTCCCATAATCAAAATCACACCAGCCGTAACGCTAGTAAATAGGACGGTATCGGTTCTCAATGTGCCTGTGGTCATCGCCACAGGTTGCTTACGTGAGATGCCATCCGCTAGAAGTAATAAAGCGATCGCAGGAATATATCGCCCGCCTAACAAACTGGCGGAAGTGCTGAGATTCCACCATAGAGCAGAGCTTGCGGGTTGGGTGTCGGCTAAGCCTTCAAAACCAGAACCATTATTGGCGGCGGCTGAAGCATATTCATAGACAACTTGCGAGAGTCCATGAAATCCAGAATTACTAATCCCTGCCAACTGATCGGGAAATGCTAAGGCGATCGCACTGGGAATCAGAATAAAAATTGGATGGATTAGCAAAATCAAGAAACTCGTTAAAACCACTTCATTTTTCTCAATCTTGCGTCCAAAGAATTCTGGCGTTCTACCCACCATTAGCCCTGTCACAAATACCGCCAAAATTAAGTAGGCAAATAGATAGGCGGTTCCCGTTCCCTGTCCGCCCCAAATGATTTGTAGGAATAGATTTGACAGAGTGATAAAACCACCACTAGGCATCAGCGAATCGTGCATGGAATTCACTGCACCTGTCATCGTTCCTGTGGTGGTCACGGCAAATAGAGCCGACTGCGCCCAACCAAAACGAACTTCTTTCCCTTCAAGGTTAGGGCTTTGAGAACCAAGTAACGCATTTACCAGAGGATTGCCTTGGTATTCGCCAATTCCTACCACGACAATAAAAATTACATAGAGAATAAATACCATTCCAAAAATGAGCCAAGCTTGCTTCCGATTATGGGCAATTTCACCATAGGCAAAAATTAGCGCCGTAGGAATGGAAATCATCGCCAAAATCTGAATCAGATTCGTAAAGCCATTGGGATTCTCAAAGGGATGGGTGGAATTAGCGCTAAAAAATCCGCCACCATTTTCGCCCAGTTGCTTAATAATCTCGAAATGGGCGACAGGGCCGATCGCGATCGCTTGACTAATATTTGCATCCTCTAAAGTTGGCACAACTACGGGAGCCGATAGGGTTTCGGGGACACCTGCGGCGATGAATATAATTGAGCCAATAATGCTAATCGGTAACAGGATTCTCGTAATCGACTGCGTTAAATCTACATAGAAATTACCAAGCGATCGCCCAGTTAACCCACGAATAAAGGCAATTCCAATCGCTAATCCCGTACCCGCAGAGGTAAAGAATAAAAATCCTAAACCCAAGGTCTGCGTGAAGTAACTGAGAGTGGTTTCACCAGCATAGTGCTGCTGGTCAGTATTGGTAATAAAGGAAATCGTGGTATGTAAGGCGGTATCCCAACTAGGAGCGCCCAAGCCTGTAGGATTTAGCGGTAATGCTCCCTGAAACATGATCATCAGGAATAGCATGATCGCCATGACCAAATTGCTATACAAAATCGCACGAGCATATTGCCAGCCCGTCATTTGCACCTTTGACTGCACACCACTGAGACTAAAAATCAAATTCTCTAATGGTGTCAGAACTTTATCTAGAAATGTCTTTTGTCCTAAAAACACCCGTGCGATGTAACGACCAAATATCGGTGCGATCGCTACAATCAGCAACAGTGTAATTCCTATCTGCATCCATCCTTGTAGCATGGAGATTTCTACTTCCTTTTGAGTCGATGAAGTATCAAGCAATTGCTGTGATAGTCAAATCATCAACCTATTTCTCTACTCTGACAAGGTATATCTTTCTGTTTAGAATTCTCTTGCTTACTTAAGTATAGATTTTAAACATTTTCAAGATTGCGTTGTTTAGATAGTGTTTAGATGGTGTTTAGTTAGCGATCGCTTGATTGCTTGTTGATAGGTTTATGAGTATAGCGATCGCAATTGCACTCATGACTATTCTCTGCCGAGGTTGAATAGTTGACGGAGAAAGGCAGCGATCGCAGCAAGGGAGATCGCTCCTGATACAGAGTAGCTGATGGGCATGATTAGCGGAGTGATGTCGAGGTTGGGGTTAGCGCTAGTTGCGGGTTCGGTCGTTTGTGTGTTTTTCATTGTCTTGATTTAATTCGATGAAATCTATGTTAGGTGCGATCGCTAAAAACATCGACCTGAGCTAGGTTTGAGCTATGTCTAAGTTGTGTTTGCGTTATGTCTGACTTATGTTTTTATTGGTGTTTTGGATATTTTGGTAGGGGTTTAGCATTTGCGGCAATGTTTTAGAATTCTCGCAACACTCTCTGTTGGCAAATGCTAAATCCTCTTTGCGGTTGGTAGATGGTTGTAAATTGCGAGGGGTTTGGGCAGAGCATTCCTGATTTGGTGATGGTGGTGAGGTTTATAGATATTTACAGGAATGCTCTGCCCCTACGGCTGGTTAATTTGGATAAAATAAATCTGGTAAGGTTTTTGTGAGGATTTTGGGTTGTGAGCGATCAATCTTTAATTGCAACAAAGGCAGGTATCAATCTCGCGAAAAATGCTTTGACGGGTAAGAAGTTAACGCAAGAGAAGCTAATGGAATTAGTTGATGTGCAGTCACGCTCTACAATTTCCAATTTCTTCACGGGTAAACCTGTAGATCGCCAAATCTTTGTCACAATCTGCGAAAATCTAGAAATTAATTGGCAAGAAGTCTCTGGAAGACTCTCATCGCAGTCTAAGAAATCGGCGGCGAAAGAAAGTATAGATATTGAGTCATTGGTACAACTAGCACGAAAGCAATGTGCTGCGGATATTCTCAAACGTTGCGGGACGATGCAAATTTTAACGATGCCTCAAGAAATAGGGCTAGGAGAAATTTATACGGATGTCAAACTTTTTGATCGTGTTCTGGGTAAAAGGTTTCTGACTGAAAAAGAGTATCTTGCCGAGCTAGATCCGACAGATTGGGAACAAACTGGTTTTGCGGGATTAGAACTGCGTAAAGATCGTTTAGATGGATTAGAAGTTGTTAGTCAATTTTTGAGATTGATGGTTTTGGGTAGACCGGGGGCAGGAAAGACTACATTTCTCAAGCATTTAGCTATTTTGTGCAATTCAGAGAAATTTGAGCCTGAGCGTGTGCCGATTTTTGTAACTTTGCAGGATTATGCACGAAATGAAGAATCTCTAGAGTCATTTATTCGCAGAAAATGGAATGAAGATTGTGGAATTAGCGATCCATTAGTGTTGAAGGATATTTTAGAATCGGGTCAGGCTTTGATATTGCTTGATGGGCTAGATGAAGTTATTGAAAGTCGTCGCTTAGCTGTAATTAGGGCAATTGAAAATTTAGCTGGGGCATACGATCAGGCGCGGATTGTTGTTACCTGTCGAATAGCAGCAAAGGAATATATTTTTCCAAAATTTCGAGAGGTTCAAGTTGCTGAATTTGATAAATGGCAAATACAATCTTTTGTCTCAAAATGGTTTGAGCAAGACAAAGAGAGAATCTCAAAGTTTTTTGCGAAATTAGAAGAACGTCCTCGAATTAAACATCAAGCTTCAAATCCTTTGTTGTTAACGTTCTTATGTTTAATTTTTGAAGACAGGAATGATTTCTATGAAAATCGTGCACTACTTTATGAAAAAGGTATTGACCTCCTAATGGAGCGCTGGGATAGTAGCCGAGAGAAAGAGCGGGATGCAGTTTACAAAGGGCTTTCAACTCAACGAAAGGAAGAAATGTTAAGCCTGTTAGCTTTTGAGACTTTTCAGGAAGAGCTACTATTATTTTCACGAGATCGTGCTGCTAATTCTATTGCTACTTACATTAAAGACCTTAGTACAGGACAAAAAGTTGCAAAAGTAGGCAGGGAGGGGTTTTATAAAAGATAACCACATCGTAAATAAAACCCCTATGAAAGAGATTAACCTATTCCGAGAAAAGTTGCAGCAACATCTGCAATGGAATAGAGCAAGACTAGCCTTTGTGTCCATGTTCTTGATCGCGCTAATGCGAGTAAAGACAGTAAACCTAGCTGAAATTGCCACAGGATTTAGTGGTTATGCCAAAGTCGAATCACACTATAAGAGGTTACAGAGATTTTTTCGAGACTTTGAAGTGGACTATGAAAAGATCGCACTCATGGTCGTCAAAGTCATGCAAATCCCCGAACCTTGGGTAATTTCTATCGACCGCACCGATTGGGAATTCGGTAAAACCGTGTTTAATGTGCTGACATTGGGAATAGTGCATTACGGTATTGCATTCCCGTTGGTATGGATGATGCTGGACAAAAAAGGTAACTCAAACACCCGTGAGCGCTGTGAATTGTGTAATCGATTTCTGGAAATATTTGGAGACCGCAAAATCGACTTTTTGAGTGCAGACCGAGAGTTTGTCGGTGAGGATTGGTTAGATTACTTGTTGTGTGAACCATGTAACCGTTTTCGTATCCGCATTCGTAAAAATACTTTGCTCAATGACGGGCAGAAAAAACTGCGTGCCGACATTTGTTTTCAAGACCTCCAAGTTGGTCAGTCCAAAGTATTGTCCAAGCCCAGAAAGGTTTGGAACCATTGGCTTCGTATAGCCGCTATGCGTCTTGATGATGGCGATTTATTAATTGTCGCGACGACTCATGACCCTGATACGGCTATTGCTGACTATGCTAAGCGTTGGGCTATTGAGACTTTATTCGGGTGCTTTAAAACCCGTGGCTTTTGTTTGGAGTCCACTCATCTTCAAGATCCTGAACGTCTTTCCAAACTAATTGCTTTGCTTACTCTGGCTTTATGTTGGGCTTTTTCTTCTGGGCTTTGGTTGGCTCAACTAAATCCCCTCAAGCCTAAAAAACACGGTCGTCTTCCTAAAAGCATTTTTCGCCTTGGTTTTGATTTCCTTCGTCACATCATCTTTGACTTACATCTCAATTCTCAAGCCTTCTTTAACTCCATTAAATTTTTGTCCTGTACTTAGATTAAAGACTTAAGAGATGTAATTGGAGATCGTGAGGCATTATTAGCAAATGGGCGTAAAATTGTAACTTCAATAGAATCACAACATGGACTATTAACGGAAAGGTTTGATGGGGTTTACTCTTTTTCTCACCTCACATTTCATGAATATTTTACAGCGTATGAGATTGTACGAGTGCAACAGTCTTCGCCAGAGATTTTGGAAGAGCTAGTTTCACACTTATTTGATAAAAAGTGGCGTGAGGTATTTTTGTTAACAGTAGAAATGTCACCTCAACGTAGTGCTAATCATTTGTTATTAAAAATGAAGATAGCAATTGATAATTTATTGGCAGAGGATGAGAAGTTACAAAGCTTTTTGCACTGGGTTAATGAAAAGTCTATAGCAGTGACATCTCCCTATAAACTTGAAGCAATTCGAGCTTACTACTTGTCATTTTATTGTTTTTCTTTCAGTATTAGCTTTACATTCGCTGGTGAGAAGCAATATGAAATGAGTAGAGAACTTGCACTTGATCTTGATCTTTCTTCTAATATAGATAGAAATATTACGCGCAAAAAGAAGATTCAACATTTCAATATAAAAAATATTAATCAAAAATACGAATTTGACCTTTTTAGAACGATAGAAACATATATGATATTACTTGTTAACCGTGAACTTCTTAGGAAAGGTGATCTATCTTTCATAAGTAGGGAAGACAATGATGTTATCACTATGCTAAAGCTTTTTGACTCATTACATTACGATGAAAGTCTTGACCTTATCAACTATATTCAGCTTAATCTAGAAAGAGAATTGCAAACTGCATTTGATCATATTCTTAAATATACAAAGACAATTAAAGGAGATAGAGAATATCAGTGCCTACAAGATCTAAGAGATTTAATGCCTGATCCGAATCAAAATTTAGATTCTTTTAACTCTTGGTGGTTAACTAATGCTCAAGAATGGACTGAAAAGCTGCGTTTATTAATTATTCAGTATTACAATATTGGACATGAGTGGAAATTTACAGAAGAACAAGAACAAAAATTAAACAATTACTATAAAGCCAATCAACTTTTAGTGGAATGCATGAAGAGTGATTGTAATGTTAGTCGTGAAGTTAGACAGAAAATAGAAAATACATTGCTTTTACCTTTGTTGCATCCTGACAATCAGACGTAGAATAAAAATCTATTGCTGATACAAGCGATTTAAAAAAGGTGATTGATCGCTTAGTTTACAAACTCTATCAACTCACCTATGACGAAGTAAAAATTATTGATCCAGAATTTGAACTCACAGAATAAGAATACACAGCAATTAAAACAAGATAAAAAACTATGGAAAAAGTTATTAATAAAGTCTCACTCAAAAAACAAACCAGCGATTTCCACTACTGGCAAAAGCAAACACCCCAAAAACGCCTAGAAGCACTCGAACAAATCCGCCAAGAATATCACCAATATAAATACAATGCTCAACCAAGATTTCAAAGAGTTTATACAATTATTAATCTTGACAACCTCAAAAAAAATAAATTAGCCTCTGGGCGACTACAAGATTTAGCCGACTTAGAAAAGCTACAAGACGAGTAAGGCGATCGCCATGCTGATACGGTAAAAGAAGAAAATGCGATCGACGCTCTAGTTTATCAACTTTATGGGTTGACAGAAGAAGAGATTAAAATAGTAGAAGGAGAGAGGTGACAAGGAAAAAGTAGAAAGGAAAAAGGAAAAATTAGAGTAACTTTATAAATATCCAATTAAAAAACTATGACACTTAAAGAACTAGAACCTCAACTACTCGCACTCTCACCCACAGAAAAATCCCAAGCAATTCAACTAATCCTTAATAGCTTATTAAATAGTTGGCACGGCATTGAGAAAACATTAAACGTATGTGGCGGTGATGCCTGTATCCGTAACACCAGAATCCCCGTTTGGCTATTAGTCAGCTACCAACAACAAGGGCTTAGTGACGCAAAAATATTAGAAGCATATCCAACCCTAAACGCCGTTGATCTAGCAAATGCTTGGATATACGCCGAAAGCCATCCCCAAGAAATTGCCACAGCAATCCTTGAAAACGAGGCAGATTAGGCAATGTTCAAACTCTATGCAGATGAGCAATTCCCATTGCCTGTCGTCAAAATTTTGCGTGCTTTAGGGTATGACATTCTGACCGTACAAGACGCAGGAAAAGCAGAACAAAAAATACCCGACCCTGAAGTCCTGCACTATGCCATTAGCCCCAATCGAGCCATCTTAACCATGAATCGTCGGGATTTTATTCGTTTACACGCACAAACACCTCAACATAAAGGCATCGTGATTAGTCGAAGTAGCACCAACTGGGAAAAAATTGCCCAAGCCATACATAATCATCTCTCTCAATTTGAGACTATAGAAAAACAATTCATTAGAATCAAATTACCATCGATATAAAACTGTCAACTGTAAGGCGATCGCCATGCTGATACGAGCGAATTAGAAAAGAAGTGCGATCGCTTAGTTTATAAACTCTATCAACTCACCTATGAAGAAGTAAAAATCATCGACCCAGAATTTGAAATAACAGAACAAGAATACACAGCAATTTAAATAGAGTAAAAGGTAAAAAACAATGAAAACAATAGCAGGACTAGATCGCATAACCTTTGACCCCAAAATTATGGCAGGTCAAGCTTGCATTCGCGGAATGCGGATACCCGTATCAGTAGTCATCAACCTCATCGCCAACGGCTTATCAACAGCCGAAATAATTGAAGACTATCCCTATCTCGAACCAGAAGACATTCAGCAAGCGCTTAGATATGCCGCTTGGCTCACTCAAGAGCGAGTCATCTTTTGGCAAATCCCCCAAGCAGTATGAAATTCTTAGGTGATATGGGCATCTCTCCCCGCACAATTGCACTTTTGAGAGAACAAGGCTATGACGCAATCCACCTGATTGAAGAGAATCTAGAAAAGATGACAGATCCCAATATTTTAGAAAAAGCTCGCCAAGAGGAACGAATATTACTTACTGTAGATTTAGACTTTGCCCAACTATTAGCAATTAGCGGCGAAAGCTTACCCAGTGTTATTTTATTTCGTCTAGGAAATGTAAGCAGAGAAGTCGTTAACCGTCATTTGTTAGCAATCATTAATGACTATGCCACAGAACTTACAAATGGTGTAATCATCTCTGTAAGCGATGTTTCAATTCGATTAAGATACTTACCGATTTAATTATGAACGGTCAAAAAAGGCGATCGCCACGCTGATACAAGCGAATTAGAAAAGGCAATTAATGCTTTAGTTTATCAACTTTATGGGTTGACAGAAGAAGAGATTAAAATAGTGGAAGGAGAGAGATGATAAGGAAAAAGTAGAAAGGAAAAAGAGCAAAAAATTTGAGGTTTGGCTATAATCAAGACGTTTAAACCTATTAGGAGATCTAAAATGGTTACATTAGAAGAAGCAATTTTAACAGTTAATCAGCTTTCAATTGAGCAAAGAGAAATGCTTTTAGAAATTGTTAAGAATCAAATGATTGAAGCTCGTCGAGAGGAAATTGCTCAAGATGCCAAAGAAGCGATCGCTGCCTTTCATCGTGGAGAGTTAAAACCTCAACCCATAGAAGAAATCATTTCTGAACTAAAAGCAACTTTGGCAGAAGAATGAGAGAACTAGTTTTAACGCCAAAATTCAAACGAGCATTTCGGAAATTTGTCAAGCGTAATTCTCAGCTTGAACCAAGACTAATTCAAATATTACAATTGATGAAAGAGGACGTTTTTGCAACCCAGTTAAGTACCCATTCACTGCAAGGAAAATTAGCAGGATTAAAAGCCTGTTCCTGTGGCTATGACTGTAGAATTTTATTTACTATAGAAATTTCTGAAGAACAGACAGAAGTAATAGTTCTACTTGATATTGGTACTCACGATGAAGTCTACTAGCGATCGCCATGCTGACACAAGCGAATTAGAAAATGTGATCGCTATAGAAATTCGGCAAGCATTAGAACAATTTAAGGTAAACATTAATATTAATACTTAATTCGGCTGACCCAAAAAAATTAACCAACCCATCCCCAAAAGTTCAGACCCACCAGCGCCAATCCCCAATCCCTTGACGACCTTTTGAACCCTTTCATGTCGCAACTGTTGCCGAGACTGAGTTGCAGACCCTAAATTCCGACTATTTTCCTCTGGTGTTGGTGCTGTCATAATTACTAGCACTTAAACTGTCAACAAGTATAACTGTCCTAAATCAAATGGTATACTTGCATATTTGACTAGCGCTTGAGCATCCCCGTGTTCCTATGGGCTATGAGCCACTCCACCACAAATATCGCCCGCAGATCTTTGCCGACCTCGTCGGACAAGAAGCGATCGCGCATACCCTAACCAATGCCTTAAATACTAAGCGCATCGCTCCTGCATACTTATTTACAGGCGCAAGGGGGACTGGCAAAACATCGAGTGCGCGGATCATGGCAAAGTCGCTCAATTGCCTAAGCTCTGATAGTCCTACTCCTCATCCCTGCGGCAAGTGTGAGCTATGCCATAGTATTGCAAATGGCAACGCCCTAGATATTACCGAAATCGACGCAGCAAGTAATACGGGTGTCGATAATATTCGCGAATTAATCGAACGCGCCCAATTTGCGCCAGTTAAGGCTCGGTTTAAGGTTTATATTATTGACGAATGTTTGACGGGCGATACCCTTGTCCAGACCGATACAGGTTTAATGCGTATTGACAATCAAGATCTGTTGGGGAAGCAGGTACTTAGCTATAACGAGTTTTTGTCAACATGGGAATACAAAAAGGTTTTACGTTGGCTAGATCGTGGCGTAAAACCTACGTTAATTATTAAAACCAATCAGCGATCGCTTCAATGTACAGGTAATCATTTAATTAGAACAGAATCAGGATGGACAGCAGCAAGCAATATCAAAGTTGGGATGAACATATTGTCCCCTGCGCCTGTGGATGCGGGGAAAGGCTTGAAGTCCCTCAATTCTTACTTCAAAAAGGTAGAGGATTACAGAGCATCTTGTCCTACTGGAAGCGACATCCCTACAAAAAAAGTCACGGAATCTGGGAACGCCGCACAGACAATTATCGTGCAGCAGCAGGAACAATCTCCGTTGAAATACTGGGACTCATCTATGGCACATTATTGGGAGATGCTGCCATTACCTACCCAAATAAGCATAGTCGATTCCCAAGAATTGCTTGGACACACGGTTATAAACAAAAAGAGTGGCTGGAATACAAAATTAGTAGATTGTCAGAATTACGCCCAAATTTCCGTATTGCCAAGAATGATGGCTATGGGGATATCTCAGTCTGTAGCAGCACCATGTGCCATCCCCAACTCAATACCGTATTTGATGTGGTTAAGTCCACAGGAACTACCAAAAACGTTTCTATGGAATGGCTTGAGCAAATTACTCCTGAAGGTTTGGCATGGTGGTATATGGATGATGGAGCGCTTATGCTCACCCCAGAGGGAAGTCCAACCATTCACTTATCTACAGAAGGATATTCTTGGGAAGAAAATCAACTTATTGAATCTTGGTTGCAGTCAATCGGATATGCAGCTAAAGTTCAGTCCTACACAAGAGGAACTAAAACCTATAACTACATTTGCATGGGGGCAAATGCCAGTAGAAAATGGCTGTCAGATCTACAGCAATACTCTATCCCCTCAATGGAGTACAAATTTGGAGAGGGTAGAATCTGTAACAGTCGTTGGTGATGAGCCAGTTTATGACATTGAAGTAGAAGACAATCATAACTTTGTCGCTAATGGGCTGCTAGTTCATAACTGTCATATGTTGAGCACAGCAGCATTTAATGCATTACTGAAAACCTTAGAAGAACCCCCCGATCGCGTTACCTTTATACTTGCTACAACCGACCCGCAGCGCGTATTACCGACAATTATTTCGCGTTGTCAGCGTTTTGACTTTCGGCGAATTCCCCTTGATTCGATGGTCAAGCATTTAGGGAAGATCGCCGCCAATGAGAACATTAATATTCATATTGAAGCCCTCACTCTCGTTGCCCAAATTGCACAGGGAGGACTACGTGATGCCGAATCTCTACTTGACCAGTTGAGTTTATTAGATGGAGAGATTACGGTTGAGGCAGTTTGGGATTTAGTTGGCTCTGTACCAGAACAGGATTTGCTGTCATTAATTGAAGCGATCGCCACAGATCATTCCACGCAATTAATTGACTATGTGCGGCGGATTATGGATCGGGGACGTGAACCCTTGATCGTGTTGCAGAACTTGGCGAATGTGTATCGGGATTTATTAATTGCGAAAACCGCCAGCGATCGCAGTGATCTCGTAGCAATGACCAGTTCAGGCTGGGAACGCCTAGTACAGCTAGCTCAGACCTTGCCAACTCCCAATATCTTGCTTGGTCAGCAGCATTTGCGATCGGCAGAATTACAAATTCGTAACTCCACCCAACCACGTTTGTGGTTAGAAGTGACCTTGATGGGTTTATTACCTTCTGCACAAGGCGCGATCGCGCTATCTCATCCGCAATCATCAAACACATTTACATCTCAGGCTACTCCTCCACGCAATATTAGCCCACAACCTATCTCTCAACTGACTAAACAGAATCCCATTCCACAGGCATCATCCAACCCAAAACAAGATTTACCATCTGTTGCTCCAGAGACGATTTCCCATCTTCCTATTGAACAGCCTGTTACAAAAAATAGCCCTGAAACATCTATCCCTGCTTCTATCTCTTTGCCAAATGTCGAAGCTCCAATTTCTTCTCGAAATGACGATCTAAATGATTTTGCTTCAGTGGGATATGACCTTGATCAACTATGGCAAAACCTTTTGCCAATGTTGCCATCACCAACGAGAGCAATCTTTGTGCAAATGGAAGCTCGCTTCTTAGAAGTTGATACCAATAGCGTCAAAATCGGTTTAGGCGGTAAGCGTGATGAAACCACTAAAAATATTGCTGTTCAAAAGCGTCCTGAGCTAGAAAATGCTTGCTCTCAATTGCTGAAACGCCCAATTAAGGTGATGTTTAAGTTTATTGCATCTCCTTCTCCATCAGAACAAACACAGGTACAAGTTCCTGCACCTTTACCCCACTCGCCAGCGATCTCACCTCCCCCACCAAGCCAAAATTCACAAGTACCATCCCCCAATCCAGTCATTCAGCCTGCTACAGCGATCGCTCCACCAATGCCGTCGATAAACTCATCTACAAATCAACCCGAACCTCCTGCGCCGACACAACCCAGAGGATTTGCTGTTTTATCGGAAGAAGAGAGGATTGTGAGGAATATGGCAGAATTCTTTAATGGACAGATTATCGATCTTGATGAAGAAGCAAACGACCAAGTGAGTTCAGAACAAATTAATTAAAAAATGGAATGCGGCGCTTTGCGCCGCATTCCATTAGGTCAAAGTAGCAGGAACTTTGATATTTTCTTCCCATTTGCGAGGAGGACTAGCACGGCGGATATTTCGCCAAATTTGAGTTGCGGCTAAAGTTCCATCCGCTACAGCGATCGAAACTTGATTCAAGCCTCTCTTCAAATCGCCAAGGGCAAAAATGCGATCGTGGCTAGTCTTGCACATATCATTAGTCACAAGATTCTGCCCATCATATTCCAACCCTTCAATGCCCTTGAGGTATTGATTGTGGTAAATCGAACCCATACCCACTAAGCCAGTGGTTGCTTCCACAATTGTGCCGTCGGTAAGTTCTACACCACTGAGTTGATGATTTTCACCGTGGAATTTAGCGATCGGGGCTTCGTACAAGGGATAGCCATGCTCTGCAAGCTTCTGTTTTGTTTTATCGCTAACTTCACATAATCCGTGAGTCAAGACAGAAATATAGGGAGTGAACCAGTTTAAGACAAAGGCAGCACCAATTTGTCCTTCTGTATTCGCGATTAACACAGCTTTCTGATCCCACATATCAAAACCATCGCAGATCATGCAGACATGAAGCGTATAGCCTGCATAATCATAGACATTTTGCATATCTTCTAATTGGGGCAAATTGTCGATAATTCCTGAAGCGGCAATTAAATACTTGCTACGAAATATAGGATAAATACTGTTAGTTTTGCCAACTTTTACTTTCACGGCAAAGGTTTCGCCTTCATCGACGACTTCTTCGACATAGCCACGCAAATGATCGGCTCCCCAATCCACAGCCGTCTTTGTACCATGATTTAAAATGTCGCGCCCTGGGGTGGTGGGGTCAAGTCCGACATAATTACGTAAATCTTGCATCCATAGCGATCGCCCCTTGCCTTTTTCGACAATTAGGCACTTCAGACCATAGCGAGCCAAATAGATTGCCGCCGATAGTCCACCCATGCCACCACCAACCACGATCGCATCGTAGACAGTATCAAGGCGCTCGTTTAGATTTTTGCTAGAGAGTTTCATAGCCACCCCATTTTTAAATTACATCAACGATAGAGAAGTGTGCAACGCACACTTCTCTTGTGTTGTTAAATTAAAGTGTGCTTCGCACACTTTAATTTAACCTTCAAATGCTAAGCGAGGAGCAGAAACACCAGCAGGTGCAGCACCCTTCAAGTAAGCCAACATGGTGTCAGCGTCAGAGACTTCAAAAGGATCGGTTGGGCAGTTATCAGAGAAACCAGGCTCAACGAAGATCTTCTCAATCTTGCTATCGTTTACGAACATGGAATAGCGCCAAGAGCGAAGACCGAAACCAATGTTGGACTTGTCAACCAACATACCCATCTTGCGGGTAAATTCGCCAGCACCATCGGGTAGCAAGAATACATTCTTAGCTCCGATTTCTTTGCCCCACTTGAACATTACGAAAGCATCGTTAACAGATACACAAATAACTGCATCAACACCTAGCGCTTTGAATTCATCATAAAGCTCTTCATAGCGAGGTAAGTGGTTGGAGGAGCAGGTAGGAGTAAATGCACCAGGGAGAGAGAAAACTACTACTTTTTTACCAGCAAAAAGATCTCCAGTGGTTTTGTCTTCCCAACGATAAGGATTAGGCCCACCTACGGACTCATCACGTACACGAGTCTTAAATACAACGCTTGGTACGGTTTCGATAACTGCCATATTTTTCTCTAAAGTTAATGCTTTATCTGAACAAACTAAGAATAATTCTTATTTAGAAATTAGTCAATAGCCATAATTAGTTAATTATTTGAAAAATATTAATAAATTTGTGATTCCTAGATAGAGGTGATATATTACCTAGACAAGTAATTACAAGAGTAGCTATTTTTTGAATCAATTTTAAATTGCTATTATTTGGGACATTTTTGAAGATTGATCGCTAAATTTTCCTAAGTTTCAAGATGACAAGTTGAGTCAGTAGGAGCTTAGTTAGAGGATTTCGCGAAACTCAGGAGGAGGTTTATATGCAAAAGCAAGCGGATCGGGTAGTACAAATTTTGAAATCTAAGGGGTTGCGGGTCACGCCACAACGCTTTGCCGTTTATGCAAACTTACTCGATCGCCAAGATCACCCTACTGCTGAGCAAATTTTGAACGATCTCAACCAAAATGCCCCCACCTCATCACAGGCAACGGTTTATCTGTCGTTGCAAACTTTGCGAGATGCAGGACTCGTCCGCGAAGTCTTATTAGAACAAGGCGTATGTCGCTATGATGCCAATGTGGAGCCACATCACCACTTCCGATGCAAATGCTGTGGTGAAATCGAAGATATTGCGTGGAATGCCTTTGAAGGACTAGGCTTCCAGCAAATTCGGTCAGGACTAAAAGTTGATAATTATGAAGTGACCGTCAGCGGTATCTGCGATCGCTGCAACCAATGATTTCATTAAAAAAATGAGGGCGTAACGCCCTCATTTTTTTAATCTTCTGAATTTAAATCACCCATAAACCCCTCAGAACGGATGTCATCGGGTGTAATTAATCTTCCTTGATTAGAAGCATCATCTTCATCATCGCTAAAGCTTTCTAAATCACGAATCGATTGATTATTGCTGCGGATTTTTTCTTGATAGGGATCTGAGCGCCTTTGACGACGCGGACGACCCAAAGATTTTAAACCAGCCTTAATACCAGCAAATGCACTCTTAGTAGCGATCGTGGCACTAGATGCACTCTGGCGTACACCTTTGATCCCATCATTAACCTGCTTAACTGCCTCACCTGCACTTTTTGCACCTTGATTTAGTTCATCACTTAGCTCACTTAGCTCTAAACCAGTCATACGAATGGCTTCAAGGGTGGCAGGTAGTTCTCTAGTCAAGGTATCAGCTAAGCGAACTACGCTATTAGCAGCTTTCCCTAACTCTTGGAATGTAGGAATTGCCGTGAGCAGAAGAATTGTCAGGCAAACGACCACTAATAAAAATGATAAACCTAGTAGGAAGATAGCTTCTGACATAATTTCTTATAAGTGCTTGACTAAGTACTTGCTCTTTAATTGTCTAATCTTCATCTTCAACTGGAATATCGTCTATTTCGATGGATGAGTTATTAGATGTATTTGCCATCGAGAGAATTAATTCATCTTGGAGTTTGCGGCTAGCCTCCTGCCCAGTCGCGATCGCCTCTTGCAATCTTATCAGAGCCTCATCAATAGTACGTTGAGCCTGCACAGTCAAGCGATCGGCTTGATATTGCACATTAGCACTGACTTCCTCAGCTAGTTTGGGTAGGTCTTTAGCTGATCGCTTTAGAACCTGACGAGTTTCTTTACCTGAGCGGGGTGCAAATAAAATACCTACTGCCGCACCGATTACAGTACCCACGATTACTCCACCAAAAAATTTACCTGCGCCGTTTGACATTATGCTTACTCCCTGACGATCTGCTGCCTGACGACCTATTACTTGATTTGTTGTTTAAGGAGTTTGACGAACCTTTGCTAGACTTTTGCCAACGACTCCCTAAAAAGGATACACCACGTCCAAGCACAGACAATAACTTCCGAATTCTTTCCAACTGCATTTGCAGCTTCTGATACTGCTCCCGCAAAGATCCTACGCCACCACGGGCAATCTCAAGACTTGGCGAAGATACCTGCAACCCATTTTGGCAAGCTTCTGTCCAACCATCTACAGTTTTGACTGTAGCAGTGAGTGCTTTTTTTAACATCCAGACCTGCCATGCTGCCCATAGCAATCCTGCACTAAGTGTTAACTGTATGGCGATCGCAATCCAAATCATTGTTTTTTAACAAGAACCCATAGAATTTTTAAGATTTGTAATGTAGAGAAAAAAGTGCAACAGGTTAAATTTTTTCAACTTGATTTGTTTTTAGTGATTTTTTGACTGGTTTTATTTATAACAATTTTTAATTCTATGAGGAGTATATAGTAATCCTATCGAAGTGGCGATCGTTGATCTACCTATCACAGAGACCAAATAGAGACTAATAAGTCTTTATACCTCCAACCTGCTAGCGATCCCGATGTTATCTAATTGCGATAAAAAGGGTAGAATATTAGTAGATTTTGCCTAATCTAAATTCAGTTTCAGCAAGTGACAGAATATGTCAGCAAAAGCCATGAATCTGAAAAAGGAACTCAAAATTTATTAAACACGTCTCACAATATATAAATAGGTTATATTGGCAATTGATTGAGATGCACACAACAAAGTTGTCTAACAGTTCAGTGACTCTTCTACACCCACACCCCTATCTGATCGTTCATGCAGATGAGGGGCAACAGATGATCCCACTTATCAACGCAGATTTTTGGACAATTGGGAGGGGCTATGATAACTCAATTGTATTAACAGATAAATGGGTATCGCGCTATCACGCCACATTGCAGATCGTTGGAGCGTCCAAAAATGATGGTTTTGACTCGTCGATGAGGAGCGAAGCTAAACCTCGCAATACTAACAATGAGTCAGGTAGCTTTTATCTAGTAGATTTTGGTAGTCGTAATGGCTCATTCATGCGTGGACAGAGAATTACCTTCCCAATTTTGCTAAAGAGCGGCGATCGCATGACCATTGGCAAAACTGATATTGATTTCTTCTCACCTCACAAACGTGAGCCTCACCGCACACCTAGTGAGCATATGCGGTTATTCCATCAGCCCACTGCTCCTGTTTCCCGCACTACACTTACGCCTTCTGAAGAGCGCGTGTTCTGGCAAGTAGTCCAAGGCTTTACTAACAAAGAAATTGGTAAACGTCTGCAAATTAGTCCACGCACAGTCCAAACTCACCTCAGCAGCATCATGACTAAGCTGAATTTGGAAAATCGTTCCCAGATTGTGCGCTATGCCTTTGAGCAAAGCTATCGTCCTAATGCAGATAGCGCCGCTGATAATACAGATTTAAACAATTAAAAAAAGGAGAGTGCAATGCACTCTCCTTTTTTTATAACCCAGATAAATTGCCAAAAAGATTGCGAAGCAATCTTTTTGGCAATTTATCTGGGTGTCAAGATAGAGCAAAAACCTGTAATTGTTAAGAAAGCACCTATAAGCTACTTTCTACTTCTTGGGTTCAGACTAAAATATATAGGTCATCATTCTTTCAGATATTGAAACCATGCTCGATCTCAAAGTTATTTTGCCTGTCCTAACTATTGTCTTTACCATTAGCTGTCTATTTTTCGGCACTCGTAACGGCTTTTACGACACCGATAAATATCACGGCAATGGTTCTGCCCATTAAAAAATAAAGCGGTGCTTTGCACCGCTTTATTTTTTAATAGCGTACAAAAATATGTGGTCAACATGTTAAGCTAGTCTGTCTGAAAGCTAATATCTTTAAAGAATTGGCGATCTCCATACATCCTACTCAGAGACTACTGAGAAACGGAAACCGCCTATGCAGTCGATCTGTCGAGTTAGCAAACACATTGCTCTCGATAAGTGGCGCAAACCCAGAGATGGGAATAACTAGGAAAGCCCAATCGTGAGGTTGGGAACTCGCTCTCTAACTCCTAAGTGCGTTGATTGTCGGGTTTAGTCACGTCCACCTCAAAACACGTTCAAGTTTTTATCATGGCACTTTTGCAAGAACGCAAGCTCGAAATTTTCGCTGAATACCAAAAGCATCCTACCGATACTGGTTCATCTGATGTTCAGGTTGCATTGCTCACCGAGCGTGTAAACCAATTGACCACTCACCTTAAGCTACATCCTAAAGATTTCTCATCTCGCCGCAGTTTGCTCAAGATCATTGGTCAACGTAAGCGTTTACTAGCTTATGTTCGTAGCCAAGATCGCGCTCATTACAAACAACTCATCCAAAGCTTGGGTGTAAGAGGCTAGTTTTTAAATAGTATTTGTGTTTCGTATGAATTGCATGAATACTATTACAACTTCTTTAGCGCTAGTGAGGAACATCAAGTGAGCAAGCCAACTGAACGTATCCCTTTCGAGCCAAATAATCGTAGTAAGAAAGCAAAAGGCAAGGAAACTAAAAAGCCACCTATTGCACCTGTTACTAAAAATATAAGTGGCTCGAAACCCAACATAAGTAACAACACAAGTACAAAACCGTCCCCTAAACGAAATGATCCTTTAGGAATCCCTGATGAAGTCAATCGTCGTATCGTTAGACGGGCAGCTTTATTCTGTGGTATCCCGACAAGTCTAGGTCTTACTACTTTTGTTGTGAGCTACATTGTTGTGAGCAAACACATATTTGAGCTACCAACTTCGGTAGTAGTGCTGCTAAGTATGTTGTTTTTAGGATTGGGAGTAGTCGGTCTAAGCTACGGCGCTATTTCGGCTTCTTGGGATGAAGGTCGTGTTGGTAGCTGGTGGGGCGGCGAAGAATTCAAGAAAAACTTTGGCTATTTACGAGAGGCTTGGAAGTCTCAAAAGCAAACTCCTCAGCAGTCTAACAATAAATAAACAAAAAACCGCCTGAGGCGGCTTTTTGTTTGACTTAGGCAGTTTCCAGTGGATATGGCGTTGCTTCGCAACGCCATATCCATTTGATTAATTTATTTAAGAAGCTTTTGTAGGATTGTCTCGTGATCTAACCCGTCGGAAAGGAAAGAGTCAACAATTTGGAGTCTTTCAGGTAAACCAATGATGTAGGTATTGTTGCTAGCCCCTAGAGATTCACAGGTTGTTTGGACTGCCAATAGTTCGCGACCTGTTAAACGGCTAAAGAATGAAGTAAGAATACCTGCTTCTAAATATCCTGTTGGCAACTTATTTCCTTCAATTTTACGGACATAGGGAGAATTGTAGGTTTTAACAAAAATGAATCCTTGAGCCTGATATTGAGGATCGAACTCAAAGATTCCCCACCCGTGAGTTTTCCAACATTCTTTTAAACTTTGAATGAAGGTGATCATATCCATTTCAGCTAATGTCTGACAGTAGTATTCTTCAAGGGATTCAGTAAACCTTGTATAAAAATTCTTACCCCACCATTTACCGCAATTAAATAGAACTAGTCTAGATGCTTGTCCTGTTTCTTTCGCTAGCCCTGAATATAATGAAGCAATTAAGGTGTCAGGAACTGCTAATAGGCGATCGCCACGACGGTTTTCTAGGATACCTATTTCTAGATCACCTTTGACATAGGCGTTATAGTCAAAAAAGTTAGCAGGTATGCGATTTTCTTTGATGAGATCGGCAACAGAAATCATAGTTAGTCTCCTAGTAAATTAGTGTGACTTGGGCAGCAGTAATCAAAGGTTGAAGTAAAGCAAGTTGTGAGGGGCTGAACTGTTGTCTCAATGTTTGATTTAGTAATTTATAGAGAGTATCGTTGAGCCGACGGAGATCTCGCATGGACATAATTCCTTCCAACCAACTGAGCAGCCTTTCCTTTAAAAAGTTTTCATCATTCAACAACATCGCCATTGAGCTGTATCGCAGAACGAGGACAAGATTTTTAATACCTAGTTCTAGATCTTCTACGGTTACGTTAGGTAGTTCCGATGGTACTTGATCGGCAACGCTTTGCAAAATATCAATTTCGCGATCGCGGATGAGTTTATAGAGCTTGAGGCGATCGGGTAATGAACTCACATAGCTTTCCATGAGTCCCAGCTCATCCGATGCAAGATACCGATCCTGCGCTTGGTTAATTAGTTCTTGAATCTTCGGAATCATATTTCTTACAATGAGAATTATTGAGATTTTAGTTTCTTCAACAAAGTAGCTATAGGTAGATGTTAAGCCCTATCTAGATAGTGACTATTGGCAAGTATTTCAACTTATACATTTGAACTGTTTAGCTTGCCATTAGTTTGTCACTATTTATCTAAATTAACTGCCTTAAATTGCCTTGATTTTCCCAATCTTCATTTTTAAAAGAATTTGGAAATATCGTCCAGAAAATTTTCAAGGGTTTCGCTATTCTCATCAATAGCGTTGTTAGCTTCAGGTTGATTGACTGTTGCCGCAATTTCAGGCACACCATTCCAAGCGATCGCTCGGAAATATTGTCGTACAGGCATTAAGAAGCTCAAGGTCGGATAGCTGCCATTAGGAGCATTGACAACCACTGGAGCGATCGCTTGATTTTCCCAATTTACACCCTGCCAAAAACTGCGTAATGGTTGTAAGCGCCAATCTGAAGTGCTCATTTGAGGAATTCTCCATTGCGTAAACGACCTTCGATGTCACGAGTGGTAGCACCTTCATTGAGCCAGAATGATGCAGCATCAATGCGGTTTTTACCACCAAGGAGGAATTTGCAATAGTTTTCACCCATCGAATAGCATTGAATCTCAATGCACTCTAGTTCTTTGTTGACTAGATGCGTAAAAAATCCTGAAAACAAACCTGCATACAAGTGGCAGACAGGTTTACCGACATCACCAAGGCTACGGGCTACGGCGGAGTCAAATACACTAATAAACATGAATCCCTGCTTGCGATCGCTCATATCTACTTGCCATCGTCCCCAGCCCTGAGAGGTGAAGGGCCACCACCATGTTTCTAACAAGAAAGGTAGATTTGTTTGGCGAATGCTGCGACCAAAATCCTTTTCAAACCATTTTGTAAAAAATAGTGCATCTTGCAAGCCCCATTCACAGCCAATCGAGTACATAACTGCTGCTGAGGCATCGCCCACCTCATCTTCTAATCCTTCTTGAAGCCCAATGATAAAATCTTCACTCGTGAAAATATTTCTGAGTCCATTCCAATCCTCAATGATGCCTTTTTCCAGATTAGGCTGAAAGAAGTCTTGCAAACTGTAATGATTATTTTTTCTTTTATGTTTGGATGCAGCACTATTGGGACGATCTACAGCAACAGTCATAATTTAATACTCCTAATCCAAAAAATTTTAGTAGCTTAAGTAGTAGCTAATGGGGGGAAGTTTGGGAAATTGCTTAAGCGCTGCGACTATTTTTACTCAAAAATATCAGCACGTTTAGTGTTTGCCAATTGTTCGCCAACACTAAAGTTAGTATTTTCTAATTGACGTACAACAGATCTTGTAATTAGCTGTCCAACTTCCACCAGAGTCTGACCTGTGATCGGACTAAGTAATGGTTTTTCACAGCGTCGTCCAATCAGCGCTTCAATGTCTTGAATCGATTGAACATACATACCCACAGGCAGTTCAACGACAATTCCTTCACCCATGACCTTTGCTTGGCAAGCAAGTCGTGAGTTCGGTTTACAGGTAGTAATAACTTCTAAAGTACGTTGCTCGCGTTTACCCATCGGGCTAAGTGAAGACATACCCTCTTGGATATAAACGTGACAGGTCGCACACATGCCACGTCCACCGCATTCTTTTAAAATATTTAACTCGTCCCCCATTAATCCAGATAGCAATGCACCATTTGTTGCAATATCTGCTGTCTGAGCAATAGGCTCAATTCTTACACGCTTAGCCATTTTTTAGCTTGCCTCTGCGATGGTTCCCCTTAATAATAAAATTTAGTTTAACCCATTTGAGGTGTATACGTAGAGTACTTACCGCCAAATTGCTTAGAATTGTTAAGCAGAGTTAAGTTTGTTTTTTAGGTTTGCTAAATATTTTGTTCTCTAAATAACCAACAGGAATCCTAAGTAACGTCAGTTCGAGTTAAGATTGCAAATTTTATAAGCCCAAAAGTAAAAGCCTTGCGTAGCAAGGCTTTTACTTTTGGGCTTTGAGAGAGGGTTGACTACGCCAACCCTCTCTCAAAGCCGACCAGATACTTATAGCAGTATTGCTTTTTGGCGACTGTCTAAACAGTCTTGCTCCAACATTTGATCAAAGTTACGAATTACTTGTTTGCATCGTTTGATATAGGCCTGCACCCATTCCTGAATCTGAGCAATCTGTTCGGGGGTACAGGCGATCGCATTTTGTTTTGGATGGGATATTTGTCCATTGCGATCGACTTCAAATTCCTTAAGCCAAGTTGACTCTGGACGACTTGATTTCCAATAATTGGTCACAACCACCTTGCCTAGATATTGGGTAGTGAAGTGACTGAGTTTGTTTAAGGCTGATAAAAGTTCATCTAACTTATACTCTTGTGTGTCAGTTTTCGCTGATACTTGCTTAGTATGGTTATCAGTAGCTTTTGTATGGTTGTTGGTAGCAGTTGCGTTATTTGGTAATGATACAGACGGAGTAGGAGGTGTTTGGGGCTTAGTTATGCTCGGCTTAATTACATTTGCCTGAGCTTGTGCATTTGTGCTTGAAGTTGAATTGGATATTGTATTGGTTTGTTGCCGACTTGAGTTTCTAGGATTAGGCGCTGAATTACTAGATAAATTCGCAAATTTTTCTGGCTGAGGATTTGCAATAGGATTAGTGAAACTGCGGTTTTTGGATTGATCTGTTACTGGAGCTGTTGCTTTGGCGCTATTGGCATCCCAGTCCGTATTGGGCAAAGAATGCTGGGTCACTGAACCCAATAGAAGCTTAAAGTATGCAACTGTGTTGTATGTATCTGTCTCGATCAAATACTTGATTTTGGTGATACCCCGTCTATAGTCAACTAATTCTAGAGCGCTATCTGTAAGTACTAGTAACACTAGCCCATGAGTCAGCTTATAAATAAACACAACATGACCAGTGAAGTGAAACTCAAAAGACTCAAATCCTTCTGGTACGTTTTCGACAACTTGCAGCACTCCTTGACCTAATGCTTGCTTTGTCCTATCTAATACGGAGTCTAATCCGTAGAAATATGGGCGCATACGGCGGTTTGTGAGAGCAATTCCCACAACTCCTGCCAAATTCAAAAAATCTTGAATAACCTCCCGACTCATCTTTTCTCACGCTGCTTCTATGATCGACATACCGTTCACCCTAGACCAATTACGCATTCTCAAGGCGATCGCTGCTGAAGGTAGCTTTAAACGCGCCGCCGATAGCCTTTATGTATCCCAACCCGCCGTTAGCTTGCAAGTCCAACATCTAGAACGACAGCTAGATGTACCTTTGTTCGATCGCGGGGGCCGAAGAGCACAGTTGACGGAGGCAGGACAGTTGCTACTTTCCTATGGCGATCGCATTTTAAGCCTTTGTCAGGAAACTTGCCGCGCCATTGATGATTTACAAAATCTCAATGGTGGGACTCTCATTATAGGTGCTAGTCAGACGACTGGAACCTATCTAATGCCGCAGATGATTGGCTTATTTCGTAAGAAATACCCTGAAGTCTCGGTGCAACTCCATGTTCATTCTACAAGGCGAACGGCATGGAGTGTTGCGAATGGACAGGTAGACTTGGCAATTATTGGAGGTGAAATTCCTGCGGATTTGCTGGATTCTTTAGAGATTACACCCTACGCTGAAGATGAGCTAGCGCTAATTCTACCAACTTCTCATGCGTTGGCACAGGTGGAAGCCTTGCCTATTGATGAGCTATACAAGATGCAATTTATTACCCTTGATTCACAATCAACCATTCGTAAGGCAATTGATCGCGTCTTATTGGATAGTGGGGTAGATCCAAGACAGTTAGAGATCGCGATGGAGCTAAATTCGATTGAGGCGATTAAAAATGCGGTGCAGGCAGGGTTGGGAGCAGCATTTTTGTCGGTAACTGCGATCGAAAAAGAGTTGCAAATGGGGGCTTTAAAGCAAATGAGGATTGATGGGGTGGTCATCAAGCGAATGCTCTTACAAATTCGGAATCCAAATCGTTATCGCTCCAAGGCAACGGAAGCCTTTTGTAACGAGGTCTTGCCAATTTTTCGAGACAAGCCATAAGGGTTTTCAGAATTATGTGGCGCGGTGAAACCGCGCCACATAATTCTGAATATAGAAATCCTAAAATGGTTTGTGGAAGCACACCCCGAAGGGGTGTGCTTCCACAAACCCAAAAATCTACAAATGATTTACGCCTAGCTACTTATTACTTTTCGATGGGGGCAAAGCGTGATAAGCGTTATGGCAATTGCGATACAATGGTAGACCTGACTTAAGTTTTCACCTTCTTGCTATGAGCTACTTCCGCCCTGCTATTGATGCAATGACTGGCTATGTTCCTGGGGAACAACCCAAGTCGGGGATCAAAGTTATTAAACTGAATACTAACGAAAATCCCTATCCCCCTTCACCCAAAGCGATCGCTGCTTTGCAAACTATTGATAGTGACTCTTTACGACGCTATCCCGATCCCTTTGCTCATGAATTTTGTCAAGCGGTGAGTGAAGCTATTGGTGTGCCTAAGGATTGGGTAATTGTTGGCAATGGCAGCGATGATGTTTTAAATATTTTGATCAGGGCTTGTGCTGAAGGACGCGATCGCAAGGTGGTTTATCCGATGCCAACTTACGTGCTTTACCGCACCCTAGCAGCAATGCAACCATCGGAGACCGTAGAAGTCCCTTATGGGGAAAATTTTGAATTACCCATTGAGCAACTCGTCGCCGCCAATGGTGCTGTAACTTTTATTGCTTCGCCCAATAGTCCATCAGGTCACTCTGTATCTCTCGAAGATTTACGCAAATTGGCGCAACAAGTCTCAGGTATTGTGGCGATCGATGAAGCCTATGTGGATTTTGCTGAATATTCAGCTTTGCCCTTGGTGCAGGAATTTGACAATGTGATCGTATTACGCACTTTATCGAAGGGCTATTCCTTGGCAGGTTTGCGCTTAGGCTTTGGTATTGCTAATCCCAAGCTCTTGTCAGGGCTATTTAAGGTTAAAGATAGCTATAACATTGATGCTGTTGCGATCGCTGTGGGTACTGCTGCAATGCGAGATCAAGAATATAAAAATGCTAATGCCAATAAAGTTAAAACTTCGCGATCTCGTCTCATCCACGATCTAAAGAATATTGGCTATACAGTCCCAAGGTCTTACGGTAATTTTGTCCTCGCTACTCCTCCCAAGGGCAATGCTGAAGAGATTTATTTAAAGCTCAAAGAATCTGGTATTTTAGTGCGCTATTTCAATCAAGCAGGACTGGCTGATAAATTGCGAATTACTGTTGGCACTGACGAACAAAACCAAGCTCTATACGATCAATTGACTTTAATTGGATAGATTAACTGTAAGCATGATTGTGTTTACACTAATCATCTGAATCTACGCTTGGATAACTAACTATAAATAGTTGGGAAAAAATGGAGAATAGGAGGCTCGAACCCCTGACCTCTGCGGTGCGATCGCAGCACTCTACCAACTGAGCTAATTCCCCAATAGGCTATATATACTAGCATATTTTAAATAACAAGGCAGTACTCAGTGCCGCCTTGTTATTTACTGACAGAAACAGGCGATCGCGACTCACTACGCATTAAAAAACGGGTTATTTGCTGCTCATATCCCGAACCATCAGGAAACTCAACCATTAGCACAGGCTTTTTAATCGTCTCGGAGGGAATTTGCAGCATATAGACATAATCACCATTGTGAAACTCAAAGTAAGTACCTTGATTTGGGTTATAGGTCTTAGCAGTAAGTTTTATCCCCGGAGTACCATTTTTATTCACACTGCGATAATGTTTTGGCTGTGAAGGATTCTTAATGTCAGCACAAATATACAAGGAGTAGTCCTTGGTTTCTGCATAGGCAATAGTTCCACCTGTCCCCTCACAGGTTTTGTCATTAGTTAACTCATCGGTCAATCCAGTGACTAAGGTTTCGGCTGTAGCTCTGCCCCCACATATACCAGTAAGCAGAAAGAGCGAAAACCCTAACAATAAAGAAGTCAAAGGCTTTGGAGAAATAGGCTTCTTAGTAAATTCAGAAATATGTTGATTAATTGCTTGCATCTCAAAACCTCGTGATTTTGCTAATTGTTTCTGTTTCTGCTTTTAGCTATCTACAGAGATGCTCGTAGTCCCAAAATGAGCGTAACAATGATGAAAAGTTTTGTAATCAGCAACTTTGCCTAAAATATGAAATAGCTCACGCTATTGAGATTGGGTTGGTCAATGCTTCGCGCCGACCAACCACTAAAATTATCATTTAGCCAACTTGGCAAGCATTTACTATGAACTCAGGCATCACCAATAATGAATCAACATTTCAGAAAATCGTGCGGCTCTTGCGCTGGCATAAACCCGCAGGCAGACTGATTTTGATGTTGCCTGCGCTGTGGGCAACGGTGGCGGCCGCCAAATCAATTCATCAACTACCTCCCTTAGATTTATTAGGCGTAGTCATCCTTGGTAGCTTGGCAACTAGCGCCGCAGGTTGTGTCATCAATGACCTCTGGGATCGTGATATCGATCCACAAGTCGATCGCACTAAAAATCGTCCCCTCGCCGAGCGATCGCTATCGATTCAAGTGGGGATCGCTGTTCTGTTAGTCTCAGGACTCTGTGCATTCTTACTATCAACCTACTTAAATCCCCTCAGTTTTGGACTTTGTTTTGCGGCTGTACCTGTGATTGCGATTTATCCTGCCTGTAAGCGCTTTTTCCCAGTACCGCAACTAGTTCTGTCAATTGCATGGGGATTTACGGTATTAATCCCTTGGAGTGCTGTTACAGGTGGACTGGATCGCTATGCTTGGGGATTATGGCTAGCGGTAATTGCTTGGACGATGGGATTTGACACAATTTACGCTATGAGCGATCGCGAAGATGATCTCAAGGTTGGAGTTAACTCTAGTGCTCTCTTTTTTGGAAGATATGTAACATTTGCGATCGCAATATTTTTAGCGATTACCCTCGGAAGCTTGCTTTGGCTAGGATGGGAGGTGCAACTCGGTTACACACACTACTTTGCTTGCTTGACGGCAGGAGTAATATGGATATGGCAATGTAACAGACTAAGCCAAGCAGAAATTCCTACCGAGTTATACCAAAAAGCGTTTGGTCAAAATGTATGGATCGGCTTTATCATATTGGCGGGAATGATTCCATCCACTCTAGGGATTATTGGCTAACTCTCTGAACTATTGCAACGCTATTGCAATGTGAGTTTCCTACTCCTGACGTATGATGGCTAGCAAGCCTTAAGTCTGTTAGGATCTAGATTAAAGATAGTAAAAGTAAAAAAATACATGAGCAATATTAAAGAAAAGATTCTAGAAGAAGTCCAACAAGCCAGAGAAACCTGCGAAGTTAGCGGTACTGATTCTAAAGAATGTGCTGCTGCATGGGATGCAGTAGAAGAGTTGCAAGCTGAAGCATCGCACCAAAAGCAAGATAAGCCTAAAAACTCCCTTGAAATTTATTGCGATGACAATCCTGACGCTGCTGAATGCCGTTTGTACGAAGATTAATCATCCAAACATCTCCAAAAAAGATATGCCCAAGGCATGTTCTGTCAAAATTCGCAAAAGAGAGGCAGCGCCAAGCGTTGCCTCTCTTTTGTTGAGGCACAGTCATTTATTTATACAGTGCTTTGCATTTTGAGAGAGGGTTGGCGTAGCCAACCCTCTCTCAAAGCCTAAAAGTAAAAGCCTTGCTACGCAAGGCTTTTACTTTTAGGCTTTTAAAATTTGCCAGCTTAACCCGAACTGACGTTAATTAAATAGTGGTGGCGCAAAGCAACGCCACTATTTGAGGTTTTCAAACTTACATTGCGAGATTACGCTAAAATTTGTCTCTAAATTCGTAAATTTGTAAATTTGTCAGTTACATTGTGAAAATTGGAAAGCCTAATAGTTGAGTTAATTTGCGGTTTAATATTCTCCATATCAATGAGAAAATCATAATAATTGCAAGACGATGATATTCAACTGATAGTCATTAGGGAAATTTGTAGCCAATTGGGAATAGGGTATGACACAACTGAGCGTTATGGAGTTGGCAAAGAAAGGTGATCCCCAAGCGATCGCTACTTTGATAAATCGATCGCTAGAATCTAAAGGCATCCATGCTCAAGCTGAGCTGGAAGGGGAATGCCTCAAAATTTCTTTGCAAGCACTACAGATACCGAATCAAAAAGCGGTAATTACAATTATTCAAAGGGGCATGATGATTTTGCAAGTTGAGCAAATCAAACGTGTCAAAATCTTAACCTACCGCTCTGATAATAATTACTTAGCTTGGCAACATGAACTTTCCTTAGATCCCTCTCCCAGCAAACCATTAACAAATTCACAAATTACCAACTCAGCAAATTTAGTACAAGATCAAAATATGAATCTTGTCAGTAATCCAAAAGGGGTTATCCTAGTACAGAAGTTGTCGCAAATTCAGCAAAACTTGCAAGAATATCAAGACATTATTGTGCGATTTACCGATGAGCATGTTGGCACTGTCCGATGCTTAACTACACTCACGGAATTAATCCAAGTAATTAGTAAACCTAGCTTTTTGTTTGCCGCAGTTGCCTCCAACCCCAATTTACGGAGTTTACTAGATACGATCGCCGAATCTAGCAAGACTGATGAGCATGGCGATCAGGTAATTACCAATCTATCGATATTACAACCGGGGCAGCAATGGCAAAAAGCCAAAATTAGACTTGTTACCAAAATCTTTTTAGAACCTGCTCAAGATCAGGATAGTCCAGAAACTAAACACCAAGGCATTACCCTAGACTTACAAGAAGCTCCACCTCAGTCTAATGCTTATCCTGTTATAGAGTCCCGTCAACCAGAGTCACCCTCTATACCACAAGCGATTATTTATCCTGTTTTAGAGACATCCACACCTGAAGCTAACTCGACCAGTAATTCTGAAATTGTCGAATCTCCGTTAAAGGCTCAAGAGGATTCACAACTAACATCTAGCAAAGAATCAGACATATTAGATGCATTATTTGATGATTTTCCAGAACCTACTTCTCCAATTTCAGCATCGGGTTCGAGCTTAGAGGCAACTACAGCCAATGCACTATTTGATGATTTTCCAGACTCGACACCAATAGTCTCGTCTCCAGTATCTTCATCTACTGTTCCAGAAGTAAATACAGATTCTCAAGGTTCCGACTCACTATTTGATGAGTTTATGGGTACTCGCTCAACTAGTAGTAATCAAGAATTTGAGATTGGGAATCTTGGTGATGATTTAGGTGAAGAATTTTCGGCTGTGCAACCGACTATACTTCAGCAGGTGAATGATGAAACTGTGCCGACAGATTTAGATGATGATTTATTTAATAACTTTGGGTTTGATGATCGATCTATTAAAGTAGATAATTCACAGGTTTTGAAATCAGATATTACAGAGTTGGAGAGTGATATCAATGCCATTAAATCTAGAATTCCTAAACAGAATCTAGATAAATTACTACTATTAATGGATGAAGAAGCTCTCAATGATGATGCCAAATCTTCAGATAATGAAAAGAATGAGTCAGCGAAACAACTAGATTCAGAAAAAAAATCTTTGTCTGAGAACTCAACAAATTTAGATTTAGGCGCAATCACGATAGAGCGAATCTTGGGCAATATGGATACTATCGCTCTCAATGATGTGAGTGTGCCCGATCCTTCCCTAGTAACTTTGGATGATTTAGAGTCTCTCGGTTTTTAAGAGAGTATTTGATAAATGGGGATTTTCAGCAATTAAAGACTACATAATCATTACCTCATTAAGTAAGGCGATCGCTTATCTTGGTCTTTATTTGTTTGATTACAAATATTCGTCTCTGAATGGTAGATATATTCAATTTCATCTTGTGACAAAATAAATTCTAAATATAGCTCTCCTAACCAATCACGCATTTTGCTAAGCCTAAAAAATAATCGAAACTGGGGTTCAGTTAACATCTTTTGAGTTCTCTCTAGTTGCACAGGAGTCATAAGGTTTACCCTCCCTTAAACCGACTCATATATTGTGCATCTAGTTCCCAATTCTTCTTGTGACTTGAAAAGCTTATAATTAGCGATCCCTATCTCACTAAACTAGCGATCCTAATCACGAATACCTGTTATCTAGGTCACAACTAAAACTCAAATTAAAAGGAGTGCTTTGCACTCCTTTTAATTTATTGCCACATCCAGAGCGGCATTCCACTTGTTTCCGTTTCAAATTGCAAGCGGGCGATCGCACTTTCTGATCCGTTAGGTAGAAACTTACTTGCAAAGGTTTTGGGAGGCTTGATTGTAAATACCTTAGTGTTTTTAGGATCGAGTCCTACTAATTCCGATGCCCAAATTCTGGCATCTTCCTCGGTACCAAGGCGATCGACTAAGCCGAGGGTAAGAGCCTGCTCACCTGTAAACACTCGTCCATCCGCAAAGGAACGCACAGTGGCGGGGCTAAGTTTGCGACCTTCAGCAACGGTTTCCACAAATTGGTGATAGCTAGAATCAATTAGTGATTGGAGGATTTCTCTCTCTTCTTCAGTGATATCTCGATCAAAAGAGAGAATATCTTTGTAAGTTCCTGATTTGATTACTTTAAAGGAAACGCCAATTTTATCGAGTAACTTTTCAATGTTGTTACCACGTAAAATTACGCCAATGCTACCTGTAATCGTTCCGGGATTAGACACAATGTAATCTGCACCAACACCGATATATACGCCACCACTGGCGGAAATATTGCCAAAACTGGCAACTATTTTGACCTTAGACTTTTCTCTGAGACGCTTGAGGGCTGCATAGATTTCTTGAGAATCGCCAACGGTTCCCCCAGGACTATCGATGCGAAGTAGGAGGGCAGGAAATTTGTTTTCTTCAACAAATTCAAGGGCTTCAAGAACGCGGGTTCTGGTACTTGCCCCGATCGCCCCTGTAATTTCAATGCGTGCGATTTTTTTGCGAAATTTGCGTTTTAGAAAGCCGAACATTCAGTTATAGGTCTTAAATTACTGTTTGTGTGAAGGGACAATGCCAAGCATTACCCCTTCACACTATATTAGCGATTTAACGCAAATGGTTGATTACTCTTGATTTCAGTCATTAAATGTAGCTGAAGCTACAAAATTATTCTTTTTTGGGATGTTCAGGTTTTGATAATTGTGAAAACCTTTGATGATAAAGCGGTATCCTGAGTATATTCATCTAAATATTTCGTAACATATAAACCGCAAATGCACGAGACTGACTTTCGTAGCAGCCTTCAGTCAGGAGGCAATTACCGTAGAATCAAGACAATCCTTGTTCTAATTATTGTTTATGGATTGACAATTGGTTTGCATTTTGCCCCTTGGTGGCGTTGGGTGCTACTGGGATTATTTGGTATTCATGCATTACGGTTAATTTTTGCGCCCCCTCTATCTGCGATCGCTGCAAATCCTGAAATTAATCATCAAAATGAGCGATCCTCAGAATTTCCATTTTTCTCTCTATTAGCTTCGGCAAAAAATGAGGAAGCGGTAATTGGAAATTTGGTGAAGAATCTCTGTCAAATCGACTATCCCAGCGATCGCTTTGAAGTGTGGATCGTTGATGACAATAGTAGCGATCGCACGTCCGATGTACTCAATCTCCTTAAGCAAAAATATCCACAACTGAAAACTTTGCGTCGAGGTGATGAGGCTCAGGGTGGCAAGTCAGGAGCATTAAACCAAGTTCTAGCTTTAACTAAGGGCGATATTATCGGGGTGTTTGATGCTGATGCTCAAGTGCCTGCGGATGTGTTGCGATCACTAGTACCAGTATTTCAACAGTCGAAAATTGGGGCAGTGCAGTTGCGAAAGGCGATCGCTAATGCGACGGATAACTGGTGGACAGCAGGACAATCGGCGGAAATGGCGCTAGATTTGTGCTTACAGGATTTGCGTGTGCGTGTTGGCGGTGTCGGCGAGTTGCGCGGGAATGGTCAATTTGTACGCCGTATTGCCCTCGATGATTGTGGCGGTTGGAATGAGCAGACTATTACCGATGATCTTGATCTCACCATTCGTCTACATCTATGCCAATGGGACATCGCCTGTTTAAATTTCCCTGCGGTACAAGAAGAAGGGGTCTTAACATTTAAACAACTCTGGCATCAGCGCAACCGTTGGGCAGAAGGGGGATTTCAGCGCTATCTTGACTATGGGAAACTATTGCTTAGTGGCAAAATGGGATTCTGGAAAACATTTGACGGTTGCCTATTTTATATCAATCAATATTTACTGACTGTTGCCTTCATTCCCGATACCATCGCTGCGATCGCTCTCAAGCATAATCCGATGTTACCCCCAATTGCAGGATTCTCACTTGCCCTCACGGCTGTGACAATGGCTGTGGCATTACGTCGTTCCTATCAAGTTTCATGGAGTCAAGCGATCGGGCAAACGGCTTCGGCAATGATCTATATGTTGCATTGGATTCCTGTGATCGCCTGTGTCACTTTGCGGATGTGCGTCCAGCCGAAGCTTCTCAAATGGGTAAAGACTCAACATCAAGGTGCTGGCGATAATTTATTAGAAGACATCGAACTGCAAGAGGTAAATAATAATGCCTGATTGGATTGTCATTGGTGGTGGAATTACAGGGCTAGCTCTGAGTTATGAACTGCAAAAAGCAGGATGCTCAGTATTACTCATTGAGCAGCATCAGCAACTTCAAGGCTCTAGCAGTCTTGGCTATGGCGGTATTTCCTATTGGGGTGCAACCACAGCGATTACCCGTATTCTCAGTGAAGAAGGAATTACCCGACAACGCAATTTATCTAATGAATTGGGAATGGATACAGAGTTTCGCGAGTTAGACCTCCTATTAACGCTGGAACCTGAAGCTGATTCCCAAGCAATTTTTGCTCAATATACCCACTGTGCGATCGCGCCGACCTTACTTGATGCCAAAGAAGCTCACGAACGCGAACCCTTACTCAATACTCAAGGAATTAGTGGCGCATTACAATTTCCCCATGCCCATCTCAATCTCGATTGTTTTGTTGAGGCTTGTACCATAGCTTTTCAAAGATTAGGTGGCAAAGTTATCTATGCCAAAGTTGAAAACTTGTTAATTTCAGGCGATCGCATTACTGGGGTAAGCACTACGGAGGGAAATTTTCAGGCTGCTCAGGTATGTGTCTGTGCAGGTGGAATGTCACGCACTTTACTCAAAGCATCAGGGATTAACGCCAGAATTTATTTTACCCATGCCGAAGCGATCGAGACGGAACCTGTAGATCTGGAATTACGCGCTATGGTTATGCCTGCTTCGACAAAGCGTTATTCCCTAGAAGCAGCTACAACTGACGCGGAAAAGGATCGACTGTGGGATATAAAAGGACAGGAACTTTTGCCACCTTCAATTGATGCGGGCGCAATTCAATTTCGTGATCGCCATGTCAGATTTGGGCAATTGAGCCGCGTTTTGACAGATCCCTACGCAGTGATCGATCCTGTTGAAAGCGAAGCAAATATTCGTGCTTCTGTGAGTCAGATTTTGCCAAAAGTAGGAGAACTAAAAGGTAAATGGCGACATTGTTTAGTTGCCTTCAGTAATGACAGCTTACCTCTCATTGGTGCAGTCAAGGAATATGAAAATCTCCACTTATTCTCAGGATTTACTAGTCCCACTGTCTATGCTTTGCCCTTAGCGCAAAGGTTTGCTGCCCATGTCACAGGTAAGCCCGATGAGATTATCCAACTACTTTCTCCCAATCGCTTTTTATAAGTCCCAGATCAAGGAATGAGGCGCTTCACATGTCCTTCCTTGATCTAGAGCTAAAATTTTAATTTGTTTCGCGGTAATGATGCGATCGTTTTGCCCACATTTCCAAATTTGAACTTAACTGCTGAACAAGTTTTGACCCCAGCTACCCCAAATAAGAAATAGTGGTTAAATGCTTTTCTGCACCTTCTCCTAGAATCCAACGAATAGTTGTGAAGAATGCTGGCCAGTCATGTTTGCCATCACCGAAACGTTCTGCGGCAATTTGCTTTTTTAGTAAAATTGGATTAATTAACCCATCATCTCGATCATCAAGCTCTTGGGTTATTTCGCTAATTATAGCTACTCTTTCATTTTTTAATCGTTGAACATTGAGTCCCAATTTTTGAATGGTGAATTGCACATATTCAATGGGAATACCAGCATTTTTACAAGCATTTTCGTCAGGTCTGATTTCACCATCTAAACTGCTAAAACGAAATAGTCTTAATATTGGTAATTCAAGGGGATTTAATAATTTGCCATCGGGAATAAAATCAGCTTTAGCAGCACTACAACAGGCAACTCTGTTGGGTGGTTGTGAGATTCTACGTTCATTTTCTTCTTCGGAAATATCAATAGTTTCCATACCTCCTCTACAATTGGCTAACATATTCTGCCAATCTAGATCGTAGTTGTTTTCTGGAGTGGATTGATTTCGCGGAATAAAATGCTCGACACAACGATCATTGGGATGAAGATCGATTTCACAATAAGCACAAAGTCCTTTTTGATCAATTACAAGTGTTTCACGGACAGAATTATAAGCACTAGTTCGTTTGAAACTTTTCCATGTTTTAGATTGAGAATTATTTTTCTTTTTGTATTTCTGAAACTCATCAGGTTCTGAAGATTTAAGCACATTTTTCATGCGGTCATTTCACGCTCCAATCGACGGATTTGCATGTCGGCTCTAGTAATATCTGGATCAAATGATTTCCAGTCTTGTAATTTATCTCGCAATCGTTTTGCTTCTTCTAAATTACCATTATCGATCGCGTCAAAAAGTGCTGTTAATGTCCTTGATTCTTCGGTATCTGGTCGTAAATTATCTAGCCCTAAAACATAGCGCACAACATCAGAGCTTTTCATGCCTCTAGTCGGTGAGGGACATTCTTTGATTTGATAATCTTCTAAAATTTTGACCTGATGGCGTTTTACAGTAGTGACAATTTCGGGGCTATGGGTGGTGGCGATGATTTGAGTATTAGGAAATACTTTGCGGAGGTCGGGAATAATTTTTTGTTGCCAAGTGGGATGTAGGTGTAAATCTATCTCGTCAATCATTAATACGGCTTTGGCTTCCAGTGGATTTTCCATCTCTGGGTTTGCTTGTGCCAATCGTCGTGCAAAATCCATCACAAGGGCTAACATATTGCGATAGCCTGTACTTAGTTGACTTAGTGATAGTTCTATTTTTTCGCCTACCTCATTTTCCCATTCAACCATTAGTTTGGCTGAAGTTGTCTGCGAAAAATATACACGGGCATGAGGAGCAATAATAGTAGAAATCGCTTTACGTACCTGCTTCAAATCAGAAAGTTCAAAATTAATGTCTCCCTTTTTTTTGCCTTCTCTTAGCTCTTGAAATTCACGGACAAAAAGCCAGTTAGCTAAATCTGTAAAATTAGCTGTTGCATCAAAAGCATTTTTTAAAATATCAAATCTATCAAAAGATTTATTTGAAATATTTTCAATATCAGTAATGTTTGTTAGGTTTCGATTTCCTCTGTAGTAAGCAATGGTAAAGAGATAGGATTCTATGTCATTATTAAGAACGTTCAAATAGCTGTTAATACCCTGACGAATTGTTTGAAACCAAGGATCTCCATTACTTACACTTAAACGTGCAGTATCATCAGTAATTTTTTTATAGTAATTAATTGTCCAACTTGGAAACTCTGTAGTTAAAACAGTAAGTTCTATCTTGTTATTTGTTTTGTCATCAGATCTAATCGGCAAATCTTGTTGAAAGACAAAAGGTTTGTCTAGAGAATTGGACTCTTTTCCTACTATTTGTTTAAACTGATTTGTATAAGGATACATAGCCGCCGCGATCGCATCTAATACTGCACTTTTACCAGAGCCATTATTGCCAACAAATATATTTACATCTGGATTTAAGTTGACCGTCAGATCTTCAAAACATCGAAAGTTTTTGATTTTAACTTGTTGAATGTGCATTTTGAATATTTTTATTGCAGATTAATTATCTATATATACTTACTATAAAAGATGTTAAGTCAGTTTTAAAATCGTCAAAACGTTTACTCCTCTAAAGAACCACGAGTTACACCGAGTTGATTTTGTAACTTTAAATCTTTCCAAAGCTTAGAGCCAGAAATTTTGCCAGCTAAAAGTTGTTGATAGCGGTTAATTGTTTCTAATACTTGCGAAGGCGACTCATTAACAAACTCTAAACGGAAATGTCGCACACCTATTTCTAGAAAGCGTTGCACGAATTCTGCACCCGTTTGAGCAGTGCTATTAAATACAGTATTTCGACAGCCTGCATCCGCTAATAAGACATGTTCGGCTCCTGTGCGATCGCGCAATTTTACCTCATGCTTATCACAGGGACGACCGCAATTAGTGTAATCAGTTCCCTCCGAGAGAAAGGCACAAAATACACAATGCTCCATGTGGAACATCGGCATATGTTGATGGATGGTGATTTCAAACCATTGGGGAGGACATTTTTTGAGTAAGGATTCTAATTGATGGATGCTGAGATCGTAGGAAGCAGTGAGGCGTTCTAGGGGAAAAGATTGCTTGAAATAATTGGCGGTTAAAGGATTGGCGATATTAAAAGAGAAGTCAGCGATGATTCTTGATTCGGCAAAAAATTGTAAATGGTCGTAATTGCGAATCAGATAGCCATCGGCATTACTAGAGAGAACTTGCTTGAGAATATAGTTCTCATTGGGCTTGGTAATGCGTGGTGGAGCAACCCAAATACTCGGTGCATGGGTAGCTTGTCTTGCCATTTCCATCGCAGTCCGATAGGATGTAGGGTCTTCAAATTCGCAATAAATAGTGGAAATATCGGTAGTGAGAACTGCTTGTAATTGTTCTAAATTCCGCACTAAAACAATAGCTTGGGGAGCAATCTCAGGACTAGATTCAGTCTTGGGTAACAAATCAGTATAGGAATGAGAATTTAATTGCCAACGCTTCGGACTGCTGCGAAGGATATCTAACTGCTCGACCAGTTCGCGACGGATACGATTTAGCTCACTGACGGGAAGCATCACCGCACCTTGCAAATGATTGTGCAGAGTTCCCAAACAGAAAGGCGTATTTCCCAATCTTCCCAACTGATCTGTTAAACGTTCTGTTGTTAAGGGTTTATTATTCGCTTCCTCTAACGACATTGTAGAATCCACTTGAGCGATATTTCCTTGAGCATCACGGGCGATCACAGTTAGAGCCTGCCCAATTTCGCCATGAATTTCGATGTCAATGGGACGCTGAAAGAGAATCTTTTCGCTGGTGTAGGTTTGGCGCAATTGTTTATCGAGTTCAGGATCGTTGGTTTTCCAGAGGAGATCGCCTACGCGCACACGCCGCAAATCCACATCGCGCCGCCCAAAGGTGACAATGGTATCTTTTCCTCGCAATTCACTGCAATTCACTGCATAGATACGTCCACCTTCTTCGCGATCGGCAGGTTTACCCGCATCGAAAACGACACCATCTCCTGCTTTAAGTGGAGCTTGTAACCGTAGCACCACCTGTTTATCGCGCCCATCGCGAATCTCGGTAATTTCGCCCAAATATACGCCGCGCTTTTTGCCAAATCGGGCATGGACAAGGGCTTGATTGTCGATACCATCTAGCCAACCTGTGTATAGACCTCGCGAAAATGCCATTTCTAATTGGTAGCGATCGCCTGCACTAACCTGATTTTCTAAACCTTGCACCACGCGATCAATGGCTTGGCGATATACCTGCGTCACACTTGCCACATATTCAGGATGCTTCAAACGTCCTTCAATTTTCAGGGATACCACTCCCGCCTCGATCAACTCTGGCAGAACTGCCAGCCCTGCCAAATCTTGAGGACTGAGCAGATAGCGCCGATCGCCTAAATCTATCGGCTGACCATCGACAATCATTTCGTAGGGCATCCGACAGGCTTGGGCGCATTCGCCACGATTTGCCGATCGCCCGCCCAAGGATTCACTGGTCAAACACTGTCCCGAATAGGCGACACACAAAGCCCCATGCACAAACACTTCTAGGGGTAGCGAAATTTGGCGATCACCGATCTGTTTTTGGATTTTACGGATTTCGGCGATCGAGCATTCTCGCGCCAACACCACCAAATCGCATCCCAAAGACTTGGCAAACTCAACACCTGCACCACTAGTCACCGTCATCTGGGTTGAGCCATGAATCGGGAAATCGGGCGACAAATGGCGAATTAAGCGGCACAAGCCCACATCCTGCACGATCGCTGCATCCACTCCCGCCGCAATAATCGATCGCAAATAGGATTCCACCGAGCCTAATTCTGACGTAAAAATCAAGGTATTGAGGGTCACATATCCCTTCACGCCGCGACGGTGCAGAAATGCCATCAAATCAGGCAAATCCGCTTCTGTAAAGTTGTGCGCCCGCATCCGCGCATTAAATTTTTCCAAGCCAAAATAAATAGCATCCGCCCCATTTTCTACTGCTGCCTTTGCACATTCCCAAGTCCCCGCAGGCGCAAGGAGTTCAGGAGCTTTAATTATGGGACTTGTAAGCTCAGTCTCTAGGGATATTGTAGGATTGACAGTCATAGGGAAAATGTGGAGTGCTATTCTATTCTAGGCTAATACACAAGTCTGCAAGTGGCGATGCTATTTGTAGATGCTCAAGTAGGGGCTTTGCAGTAAACCAAGTTTTGTATGGCTCGACGGATTCGCGTCATCCCAAACTTGGTTCATTATTAAATCGCAGATTCACCTTGACCATCTCAATTCCATGAATATAAATGCTTCTATCATTGATCAACGCTTAGCATCTGTAATAGATAATATTCGCCAACAAGCTAGTGAAGAACTTCGCATTCGTGATGAGGCAAAGCTCAAATCACTGGCATTTGTGTACTTATGTGTCAAGACTATTTTAGATTTAGAAGACGAGCAAACCTTTGATTGTTTAACCGAAGGTGGGGGAGATTTTGGCGTAGATGCTATGCATATCTCTGAGGAGCATGATGGAGAGTTTACAGTTAGTTTATTTCAAGCCAAGTATAAGAATAATTTAGAGGTAAATTCTAATTTCCCTGAAGATGGGATCGAAAGTCTGATCAATGCCATTAAGTATTTGTTCAATCCTACTGCCCGACTGGATTACATTAATCCGAGACTTCTTGCCAAGGTCGAAGAGGCACGTAGTTTAATTCGTGATGGATATATTCCTCAAATTCGTGCCTTAGCTTGTAATAATGGATTGAAATGGAATAATGCTGCCCAAGAAGCAATTGATCGCGCTGGCTTTGGGGATCAAGCGACATGGGAACATGTCAATCACGATCGCCTTGTCAACATTCTGCAAGCATCGAAACCCGTCAAAGACACCTTACAGTTAAGTGGTAAAGCGATCGTCGAAGATATGAGCTTTAGCCGAGTGCTTGTGGGCAGGATTTCCGTAACGGAAATCGCATCTTTAATTGAAAGACATGGAGAACGGCTACTTGAAAGGAATATTCGTCGTTATTTAGGATTACAAGGTAATCGTGTTAATGAAGGTATTCGTGATACTTTGAATAGTGAGGAAAAAGATAATTTTTATTTTTATAATAATGGAATCACATTAATTTGCGATAAATTTTCTTATAACGGATTGCAAGACAGTAATTACAAAGTACGTGTTGAAAATCTCCAAATAATTAATGGTGGACAAACCTGTATGACGATATCTAAAACCATACAGGAGCCAAACTTATTCCAAAAAATCTTACCCCAAGATACTCAAGCTTATGTCTTATTAAGACTCTATGAATTACCGAGTGATAATCTTAATCTCGTCCAAAAGATTACCTATGCTACTAATAGCCAAAACCCAGTAGATCTTAAGGATTTACGTGCTAATGATGATCTGCAACAAAGATTAGAAATAAGTATTCAACAATTAGGATATAACTATCGGCGTAAGCGTTCTGAAACTGGTGCTAGATCTACAGATATTAGTTCAGGAGTGGCGGCAGAGGCAGTACTATCTGTTTGGCGAGAAAAACCGCACCAAGCTAAATTCTTTTCGCGTGAACACTTTGGTAAGCTATACGATTCAATCTTTACCGAGAATCTCAATGGAGCGCAAGTAGTTCTAGCTGTGCAACTATATCGACTTGCCGAAAATCGACGCAAGCGCCCAGAACCGCAAGATCCCGACTTTATTCGTTATGCTTCATGCTTTATTGCGATGCAAATGGGAAAGAGACTGCTCCACGATCTCCAAATTAAAATGAATGATATTAGTCATCTCAATTTCCATCAAGCTCAAAAATTGATTGAACAAAATGGAGAAGCATATTTTAATCATGCAGTACAGGATATTCAACAAGCTCTCGAGTCTTTGTATGGTAGTAATGAAACTTCCCTACAGCAACTATCTGCTACTTTCCGACGTGGTGATTTAATCGATAAACTTCAACAAATAAAAATCAACTAGTAACTGTATTAAGAACAAATTAATGGCAAAGCTGCGCGAAATTATTGTTTCTACTCAACTTAAAGAACGTTTGGCTCAAGGACATCCTTGGATTTATCGAGACAGATTGCCTAGAGAAGCACGTTTTGAGACGGGGGAATGGGTGCGGGTCAAGTGTGGCGGCTGGACAGGGTTTGGACTCTGGGATAACAAAGGGCCGATCGCGATTCGGATATTTTCGCAGCGACAGTTACCCGATCCGCGTTGGTTGAAAGCGCGAGTACAAGCGGCATGGGAACTGCGATCGCCTTTGCGCGAACAGAACTGCACCGCTTATCGATGGCTTTTTGGTGAGGGGGATGGCTTGGCAGGGATTACCGTTGATCTGTATGGGGAATATGCGGTGGTGCAAACCTATATGGAGGGGGCAAGCGTTCTCCTTGATTGGTTAGTGAATGCCTTGTTAGCGGTGGTTCCCTTACAGGGAATTTTATGGCGGACAAAGCATTTAGAGAATTTTGAAAGTGAAAATCCGCAAGAGAGCAAAACTCAATTGCTATGGGGTAAAGAGCCGAAGGGAGATATCACGGTCAAGGAACATGGGCTATTGTTTCAGGTCAATTTGCAAACTGGACAAAAGACGGGGCTATTTCTCGACCATCGCGAAAACCGTCGCTTTGTCGGGGAAATTAGCCAAGGTAAAACGGTACTGAATTGTTTTTCCTATACGGGGGCATTTTCGCTCTATGCCCTGCGTGGTGGCGCTAGTCATGTTACTAATGTCGATATTGGCAAACATTTAGCGTCTGTTGCCGATACGAATGTGCGGTTGAATAATTTCGATCGCGATCGCCACAATTTTGTAACTGCGGATTGTTTTGATCTGCTGCATCGCTACGCACAAGAGCAACAAACCTTTGATATTGTGATCCTCGATCCACCCACTTTTGCCAAGAGTAAGCAAAATCGTTTTGCGGCAATTCGTGCTTATACCAAGCTAAATGCGATCGCCCTTAAATGCGTCGCGCCCAATGGTTTACTAGTTTCAGCAAGTTGCACTAGCCAAGTTAGCCCCGAAGCCTTTAAGGAAATGCTTGCCACTGCTGCGGAATCGAGCGATCGGCGTATCCAAATTATCCATGAAGCAGGACAACCCATCGATCATCCTGTCCCTGCCGCCTTTGCTGAAGGGCGTTATTTAAAGTTTGTAGTCGGTAAAGTTAATCAGATTGTCTAGTCAAATACTCCCTTCCCACTAAAGAATTAGGGTTGCAGAGCAAAGCGCCGCAACCCTAATCTTTTAAAGGTGCAAAGCACCTTATTTGATAGTTAGAGCCGCCTGCTCGATTGTTTGATAACAGGCTTCGATGGAAGCTCCATTTTGCATCTGTTCCGCAAGGGCAATTAAAACGGAACGGCGATCGCCAAGTAAATTTTTGGCATTCAGTAATGCCCAACGTTCTTGCACCATTGGATTTGGCAAACTCGAAATAGCTTGACGTAAACGCTGAATATCATCTAAGCCGCCTTCCGTTTCGCCTTCGCACATGAGTTGCTCGGCAGCGATTCCTGCCATGTAGACGGTGCAATAACGATCTAGGAGATTGACGGAATTAGCAGAATGATCTACTTCAATTTCTACGCCGCCTTCGATACCGTTAAAACTTTCGCTAGCTAAGACTTCCCCCAAAGATTGACCGACAATTCCCGCGATCGCATAGTTGATCACTTTAAAGCCCAAGACATGCGCCGCCAAAAAATGCCCTGCTTCGTGATAGGAAACACGCTCGCGGTATTTAGGATCTCTTGCCCTCAGCCATGCTTGTGCGTATGCACCAAATTTACCTTGCCAAAAGCCAATGTCAATACCCCATGCACTGATTAAGGCAATTGCGATCACCGCAGGGACAATCGGCGATAAACCCACCATCGTACCGACGAGGGACATCATGGTGATCGTAAAAATGGCGATCGCTAGTAAATCAGTGGTGGTAACGTTCATGACTTTTTAATAAACGAACCACTACGAGGTTGCTTTTTGTAGAAAGTAGCCAGACTGTCATCATCACCGACAAAGCGCCAATGCCAAGGCTCATACATCACACCCTGAGAATTGTTTGGAGGGAATGACATTTCAAAGCCGTACTTAGCTGCATTACTTTGGAGCCATTGAAAAGCGGCAGTTTTCTCGAAACTGGTTGAAAGATTGGCACTTGGTACAGATGCGTCACCAATATCCATCGCATAGCCCGTATGATGCTCACTATGCCCGGGGGGCGCACTGACCTTAGCGCGTTGGGCTGGGGTCTGATTGCGTTGCTTACTAATCTCAAAGAAAAGTTGCTGCTGCTCAGCGATCGTCCGAAATCCAGAAATCACCGCAAAATCAACACCATCAGCTTTGGCGGCTGCCTCCATACTCAAATAACTTTTTGCCGCCGCCTCCCTCAGTTTGATTTCATAGCCGTCACTCGCTCTACTAATGGTGCGTAGTTGATTGGCAGGAGCTTCTTTGTAAGGATGATGTCCAAAGAGATCGGGAGGACTATCAGGCTCATTGGCAACTACGTCAGGATTATCACTGGCGGCTTTATTAGCTGGAGTTGCTGTATTTGTACTGATAAATGGTGCAACTGTCGGAATAGGTGAAGGACGCTCGGTTTGAGGTTCTGATTTTGGCTCTGAAGCAACTTTTTCCGATGGGGACACATTTGCTTGCGGGGCATTGGTGGCATTGGCATTTAGCGCAAACCAAATGCGGGTGCTCACGATCGGCGAGAGAAAGGCTAATACTGCTAAACCATATCCCCACCAAGGAACCGCCTGTAGCGATCGCACAACAGGATTGGCTGGTACTTGCTTTTGGGGCGATCGCTGGGGATCGCTGACCCTCTGGGCAATGGGGATATCGTTTTGGGTAGGCATAGGTGTTGCAAACCTTTAAAGTTTTAACCACAGTTAAATATATATCAGTAAATCTCAAAATTAGAATTCGCTTAAAGTGTGAATTCTAAATCTCATAACAAGACACAAAATAGGTAAGCCTCATTTCGTATCTCAATATAACTAAGTGATCGCTTTTCTGTTGATATAGCGTTTTTCAATCAAGCGAGGTACATAGATTTGTTTCCCCGCCAAAGGCGGGGAAACAAATCTATACTTCACTAGACTGGTAAACGCTATATAAAATAATAGGATTACTTTTAGTGAGTAAATCTTAATGCTTGAAACATTGACTTACACTTTTGCTATAGGCTCCTTTGTGGGGATAGTATGCGGTTTCATTGCAGGACTTCATGAGAGATCTATGATACTAGGGATTTTTGTTTTTATAGGGGCTACACTATTTTGTATCGTCTCTGTGATGGGATTTGTATACTTACTAGATTTAGCAGTACGATCGCGGGGCGGTTTGCAACGTTCTTCAGACAGCCCTCCTGCTGCGGCTGAAGGTGTAGGACTAGTTTTATTACCTTTAATGTTAATTCCCTTAGCTTTAACGGGAGCATTTCTTGGGGCAATGGTCTATCATCTGTGGCGAAAAAAACATTGATGATATAGAAATGTAAGAGATAGCTAGGAGAGAGTTGCGGCACGAATTGCCGCAACTCTCTCCTAGAATTTATTCCATGACTTGAGCGGTTTAGCGAAATCAGTACCTTAGTTCACAACTTGTACAATTTCCAGAAGATTGCCATCAGGATCTCTCAAAAATAGAATTCTTTGTCCCCAAGGCATAACTTGTGGCGGTGCAATTATGTCCACATTATGACGAGTCTGCCGATCGCATAATTCTTGGTAGACCAGATCGAGATCATCAACGGTCATTGATAGTAAAAAGGGATTACCACTGATAATTTGCTTACCACGATCGCCAAATAATTTTGGCAACCAACTGCGATCATAAAGTCCTATTTTCAGATTGCCACTATAACCCTCAGCACTATCAGGTTTAGCAGGTTTCTCAAAGCGAAATCCTAACGCATCGCGATAAAAGATTAGAGATCGCCCCACATCAGAAACAAATAAAGCAATGTAGTCGATTTCCATTTTTTAATCTATGGATTTTCTTGTAAAACCACTTCAGGTTGCTCGCCAGCCAATGGATTTTTGATGTCTAAAGATTGCGACTCAGGTAAAGCTGTCGTTTGATTAGACTGGTGAAACTTACCATTCTTTTCGTCAGGCAACCATTTTAAGAATGGCAGTGGCAAGAGACTACTGATATTCGCAATTGTAATCAATAACCAAAGATTATCGAAATTGGATTCCGTAACCCCTAGAAAATGGGTTAGCACAGCCCCTAATTGAAATGAACAGAGCGCTGAGATATTAATAACCGACATCAACAACGCAAATAAAGTCGCTTCGATCCCTTCAGGGCAAAGCCTTGCTGCCAAAACCAAAACAGGCATAAACGCAATTCTGCCCGCAACCGTCAAAATCAGACTATCACCAAGACTAAACCAGCGATCGTCAATGCCTAAGGCTCTATTGGTATGGGTCACAAGTAATAAACTGGTTAGTCCTAAAACTGTGGAAATAATCGTAGTCCAAAAGAAAATTTTGCGGGTTGGTACTGCTTTAAAAAAGCGTTGAAATAGCCATACGCCGAGTAAACCTGCCCAGCTTGCAAAGAACTTGATTGTCCCTAAAAATTCAGGGTTAAACTTCAGTTCATTAGTAGTGAAATAGAAAAACGCAGTATCTGAACTGGGCGTTGCTTGCCAGATAAACAAGAAAAGTGTCGGGAGCCAAATGGCTTTGTTGGTAAAGGCTTGGCGTAACTGACCAAAGTTAAACTTCAGCGACATCCATAACTGTGAATTTCGAGATAGAGCCGCAGGTGTCGCCGATTCAAGATTAGTTGCCGATTTGTCAGGCGCAACAATATATACCGTGGACATCGGTGGATCAGCGATCGCAAAGGCAGAAATCCCTACCAATAGAGGCAAAATTGCCGTAATCTCAAATACAAACTTCGCACCGAAATGCTCTAGCAAATATCCACTCAAATAGGCAGACATAATTGCGCCAATGGATGAGGCAATCCAGCTAAATGACTGCAAAGATCCTGCATCTCCCTCTGGCTCCAGTCTTGCGCGCTGCACAATCAAGGCATCAGTAATTGCATCCGAACAAGCTAGTGAAAGAGAACCGAAGGCAATCATGGCGATCGCCCAAAACGGAGTTGCCACCCATAGCCCCATACTTGACCATGCAAAAATCCCTAGCACACTTGAAATTAGTAGGTATGGGCGGCGGCGATAACCAAATATAGGGAATCCGTCGGAAATCAGACCATAGAGGGGCTTAATTGTCCAAGGGATCATTGTAATTCCCACCATTGATGCAACTTCCGCAGGGCTAAGACCTAAGTCATCCTTAAGAAAGAAACTGACGGCAAGCTGCGAGATTGCCATTGCGCCTTGGACAAAATAAATAATAGCGATCGCCCCTAACTCTAGGTCAAACGAGTGACCTCGTAGCCTTTTGAGCCAGTCTGATTGAATTAGCACGATACAATTGCCTAAATATTAAGAAACTTTAATCTCAGTATATTTTAGCCCCTATCGAAAAAATCACATCTACCGATCAGGCAATACTCAAAACTAAATTAATTTAGTTTTGAGTATTGCCGTAAAACCTCAATATAAATTCTTTGCTACGAACTACTCAGAGCTATAGCTATAGCCAATCAAGTTAAGCTATAAAACCAAGAAGAGAGTTGTGTCGCGAAGCGCCGCAACTCTCTTCTTGGTTCCAGCTATCAACTAGATGCGACTATACTTTAGATGTTAATTCGGCAATTCCAATTCTTAAGGCGATCGCTAACCTTTTCAGATGGATTCACAATTTCTTCTTGAGTTCTATTTCTTAAATACCCATTCCATTGATAATGAATTAAAGCTGCGTATTCTCGTAAAACAGCCTTGAGTTGCTTATTATTACTCCATTGCACAGGTAAAGGAATCATACGAGGAATAACTTTAAACCCATAGCTTTGAAATAAAATTTGCGATCGCAACATATGTGGAACATCAGTTACCAGTAAGATTTTCTGAATACCTTGTGGGTAAAGTAATGCTGTCGTAAATTGAGCATTTTCTTCCGTACTCTGCGAGCAACTTTCTCCACTAATTTTGAAATGGGGTACTCCTTTTTGTTTTAGATGTGTAGCAATTTCCTGAGCATCCAGCATTCCACTAACAAATATTTTAGGAGCACGCTTCTGTTGCCAGAGTTCATTACCTAAATCCACTCGTGGCGATCGTAAGGATTCACCTCGTCCTAAAATCACAATAGCATCAGCATTCTCTCCAGAGTCTTGAGGAATAGCAAAAGTCAACCCTTGGCTTGCCAAAGCAAGCATAATTGGAGAAGTTATAAATAGGTAAAGCAATCCGATAATAGCTAATGGCAGTACAAATCGTCGTTTCCACGATCTAGAACTAATCAACCACAATAACCAAATAACAGCAAAAAAAATCAAGGGTTCCATAATCTCTTAAGAGATATCTTCACGTATGGAAGCATCTACCTAAAGGCAAATATTAGAGTAATAAGGGTAACTTGCAAAGATGTAATAATAATTTTATTTAATCTAATACAGACTATAGGTTTTATTGAGATCAGCATCATAATCTTTTGAACCATTCACAATTACCCCAAAGACTCCTATTGGAGAATTGCTTAGTAGGTCTAGAGCCTGTGTCAGATTAGAAGCTTTAGCCTTATCCAATCCAACCACAATAACAATACCATCTGTTTTTGCAGCAATCAATTTTGAGTCAACCAACCCTAATAAAGGAGGAGTATCATAAATTACTAAGTCAAAACTTTCCTGAAATAATTGCATCAAATTCTGCATTTTTTGGGAGGAAAGTAACCGCGTCGGATCTGGGGGTATTTGTCCAGAAGTAAGAATCGATAAGTTTGGTTCAATAGGCGATCGCTGTAATACCTGGTCAAAAGTTAGATCCGTGGAAATTAGATTACTAAGTCCAAGAGTATTGCTGAGTAACAATTGTTCATGGATATTGGGGCGACGCAAGTCTGCATCTACTAATAGAACTCTTTTGCCCAATGCTGCTGCTGCCTGTGCTAAGTAGACAGAAGATGTTGATTTACCTTCACTTGGCATAGAGGAACTAATAACGATAGAACGAACTTCTAAATCAGGGTTAAGTAAACGAATATTGGTATAAAGTGCTCGGAAAGCTTCTAAAAAGATAGAAGTCATATAATAAGGTTTTATAGAACTAGAATCAGACTTTCGCCCCTTAGTTGCTCGATTTATCCAATATTTTAAGTTCACAATTTTTGTTGGTTTCCCAAGGGTATGTAAAGCCTCATTCTCTATCAAGTTTCGCTCTAAAGGAATAATTTCCGAAGTATCATCTATAATTTCCTCTTGATTTAAGTCTGAGTTAAATGGAATCACTCCTAAAATAGGCAATTTAGCGACATCTTTAACTTCATCTGGTGTACGTAATAAATTACTCAATTTGTCTAGCAGTAGAGCCAATCCAGAACCTAACAATAGCCCCAGTATTGCTCCTAGGACTCCATTCCGTTTAACATCAGCGGATGAAGATACAGGGTCTTTTACTGGAGTCAAAATTTGCCAAGGTGTTTTACGTTGTCCAGCATCAATACGTAAAGCCTCGCGCTTTGTTAAAAACTGGTTGAGATTATCGTTAGTAATTTTAATTTCTTGCTGAATATCGGTATATTGTCGAGATATGCTAGATAACTGTTTTACTTCCTGATTTAGCTTCTCTTCTACTTGTGCTAATATTTCGCTACGTGCTTCTAAATCTCTAATGCGACTTGCAACTAGCTCTTTAGCTCTTTCCTCTTCAAGACGTAATAATGGAATCAAATTAGCACGTTGATCCTTTAATGCTTGAACTTTATCAGTATTTTCTTGATATATGCTCAGTTCCTTGGCAATTTGACCATCTACAACTTGGATCTGCGTTAAAATTGCTTGATATCTTGGGTTGTCTTGGAGCAGTGATGATACCTTAGTTTCATCCACTGGTTCAGATACTTGCCGACTTAGATCTTGGTATAGCGAACGTGCTTCATCTAGTTTGACTTTAGTTTCTAGCTTCTGTTGAGCAATAGTACTAGTTTCTGCCGCTAGTTGTTTACTACTGGAATCTGGATCAATAAGATTATATTGTTGTCTAAAAGTTTGGAGTTTATCCTGAAGATTACTAACTCTCTCTTGGACTTGTGGTAATTGAGAATTTACAAAGTCAAGTCCTTGTTGCACGTCAGATAAACGCTCTTCCAAACTATAGGCAAGATATGCCTGAGAAACTAAATCGAGAATTTCCTTGACTTTTTTAGAGTCTTTATCCTGATAACTGACACTTAAAACTTGATTTTCTGTCTTTATCGTTAGACCTTCAGCCAGGCTATCATCATCAATATTTGGGTATTTTGCCTTTAGCTTTTCCGCGATCGGAGTAAGAATTCTAGAACTCTTTAATATTTTTAATGTCGTAGGGCTAATAGCTTCTTTAGTATCCTTTGTAGCTTCTGTATCTCTATTATTTAGGGTTACAGCAGAAATAACACGAGTCTCTTCCGTGATCGGTTTGGCTAAAATTTCAAATCCAGATTGGTAATTTGGTTTACTCGTAGCAGACCTAAATACAGCTAAAGAAGTCACTACAATAGTTACACTAGCAATTACAGGTAATCGTCTCTGCAAGGATTGCAATACATTTCCAAATTTTAACCCACCCTCATCATCTACCGATTGTGCATTCGCTAAATTAGTTGTCCAAAAGCGCTTCACATCACTTTTTTGAGGTGATATTTGAGAATGTTGTTCACTTTGCATGTTGATTTCCGTACATACGAGGATTAAGTGATCAGTGCTAACTCTAAGTCAAGGATGATCTCAAATTAGTCTCTAATTTGCATTGTATACACTTAAGGAATATATATATCTTAACCCATTAGAACTTGGATTTAATTTACGGTAATAAGCTTGACCGAGTCAATATATATCCTTGTATCACTACAAGTAAATATAGCTATAGCCATGTTTATTAGCTTGTATAAGCCTTAAATAGGTAGTGTTTTTACTATCTATTTAAGGCTTATTTTTTAGTAGTTGTATACAGCATCTTAACCTGATGTCATAACCTAGTAAATCCCAAAATGCTTGTAAGGAAAGCATTTTGGGATTTATTTAGTATCTATAAAGCCTTAATTAAGTGTATTGCGTTTCTGCTGGTTAATACTAGAATAAACAACTTGTTTAATCATCAGCCATATAAAAATAGGAATAGTTGTAGCGTAACGTTTCCAGAGCCTACGAGGTTCTTGAGAAAGTCGAAATACCCACTCTAACCCAGACACTTGCATAAACTTTGGAGTTTCTTTGAGTACTCCAGCATAAACAGGAAAAACTCCGCCTACTCCAATCATAACAGCTTGAATTTTGTCACGATGCTGTGCCATCCATAACTCTTGCTTAGGGCATCCTAGGGCAACAAATAAAATTTTTGCTCCACTGGCATTTACGATTTGTACCATATCCATATCTGCTGTATTAGACAATGGGCGAAATGGCGGAGATTCGGTTCCAGCTACCTTCAAATCAGGAAACTCTGTTTGTAATCTTTGGCTAATTTTATCAAGTACATAAGTCTCTGATCCCAGCAGAAAGATACTAATTTGGTTTGTCTGTGCCTGTTTACAAACTGCTTGAAAGATATCCATACCCGCCACTCTCTGAGCTTTTTGATGCCCTAGCATCTTCATCATCCACACTAAAGGCATACCATCAGGTGTAACTAAATCAGCATCTTTCAGTACATCTGCAAAAGGAGAATTTTGCCAAGCTTCAACTAACATATGAACATTAGCAACACAAACCATCTTACTTAAGCTTTTATTCGCCCAGTCTATCATCAGATTGATTTGCTCGTCGAAGGATAATATAGATACAGGAGTAACTATTAAATTTTGGCTAGGAATAGCATCTTTATGCATATGCAATGAACTTTCTTAAATTATAACGTAGTAAGCTTTTTATAAGGGATAGGAAATAATCATGAAATCAAACAGGCAAGTATACAGGTTCAAATCCATCAAATAAACGCTTTTAAAAACATTTTTGATTCCTACCATAAAACAGATGTATTAATCATTTTAACAGATAAATTTATCTATTATTCTGAACTATAAATATTGACATCAACAGCAAAGCCAACAAAACTTTACAAATCTTATCATATTTCTTGACCGCATTACTTGTACAAAACGATTTTAGATTTATAGTTGATGTTACAAACAGAAAAAGATTGTTTTTTATTAAGGTATTTTCTAATTTATCTGCTTGTTGAAACACTTAATTATAGATTAATCCTAACTCTTTACTTGGTACATATCTTGGCAAAGAGAACAAGAGCTAAAAATATTTGCAAACCAAGACAAAATAACCTTATAACTTTTTCATAACTTTTATATAACCTCAGTTTGGGGAATTTATGTATAAATTGAAATGAGTATTTTTATAAAAACATATTGAAATATTCAGAGTAGGTGTATTTGATAAAATCATTTCTTTTATAACTATATTATGCTAGTCAACAGGCTTTTTAGTATCTAGTTGCTCACAAGAGATTAAATTACGTTTGAAGACAAATTCGTTTAAGTAGTCTAAATTACAAAACTCCTGCCTTTCATTTTCTTGATTGTGAGATTTGCCACTGGTTATCTAATAGAGAATAGATCCTAAAATACCCATCTTTTACCAATGAAAAGCGCGCAAATACATCAATCATTCTTTAGATGATCAGAGCCTGAGATTTGATAGGTTTTGTTTTAGTGTTTTGATTTCAGCACCTTCGACTTGATTTTTGACAGTAGTCAACATGAATATGGCAGTTCAGCAAATCAGCAAATATGTCCTGTTAAAACAATTTGGGCTTTTTTAAAAACTAGATAGAACTTCACAAATATTTCTTTGCCATCTTCTTGAGAGTATATCTGGAATAGTCAAAATAATTTGATTATTATTATTTACTTTAAAATATTATGAACTTACAGTAATCATAAAATAATTTGGAATTTGGGTGCATACTTAAGTCCAATCACTGGTATATTTATATAAATTATTTTTCATAAATTTAAATTTCTTGTGTTTTAGGTTAAAATATTTTTTAAAAACTATTTCCCCAAATCCTATATAAGGATACGTTGATTAATGAAGTATCTGTCACAATTTTTGTTTGTCATATCAACTAGAAAAATAGATCTTCTGCTAATTGTATTTTTCTTCGTTGTTATATCTTTGCTGGATGCCATAGGTATAGGTTTGATTGGTCCATTTATTGGCTTAGCTGTAAAGCCAGAGACGATTGAACGTAGCGCATGGCTATACAGTCTTTATGGATATCTCAACTTAAAAAGTATTAATCAATTCATTGCACTAATTGGATTAGCAATTATTATCCTTTTTTACTTTAAGTCATTTCTCTACTATCGAATCCAGAATTATGTATTAAAGTTTTGCTATACACAGCAAGTATGGCTTCGACTCAGGATGTTGCGTACTTATCTATCATTACCTTACACATTTTACTTAAAAACAAACTCAGCACATGTAATTCAGAATATCGGTACAGAGTCTGCTAACTTTACTTATTCGATCGCAGTGCCACTTCTCAACTCAATTGCTAATGCATTTGTCCTAGCTGTTATTTTGCTGTTAATGGCAAAGACTGATCTACTGGCGACAGTTAGTATTTTTGGAATACTTTTAGTAGCAATCGTACCATTTCACTACTTTAGGCATAGGGTTGCGCTTTGGGGCAAGGAAGGTTTAGAAGCTAATACAGAAACAATTCGAGTTGTCAACCATGCAATTGGAGGGTTAAAGACGACAAAACTGATTGGTTGTGAGAGCTTTTTTGAAAATCAGTTACTTGCACAAGCTAATAAGTACTCAAAAGCGGCTAGTCTATTTCACTCCTTCCAACAACTTCCTCGAATTGTTGTCGAAGCGCTTTTGATTACATTTGTAGTTGGTTTTGTATCTTTATCACTAGTTATTGCCGAACGTTCTGACAGCTTAGTTTCTGTCTTGGGTATTTTCGCGATCGCATCGGTAAGGATTATTCCATCAGCTAGTCAGTTGTTAACCTGTATGGGAGTCTTACGGAATAATAAACCCACCCTTGATAGAATCTACTTAGATTTAAAGGAATTAGAAACCCCAGAGTCATTAAAGTACCTAGGAATGTCTAGGAAAGTAAATTCCTCAAAAACAACTCAAGTTCATCCTTTTACAGACAAAATTGTTATCGACGAGCTAAGTTATTCATATCCTGGGGCTGCCAGACAATCCTTAAAAGATGTTTCTTTGACAATTCGCAAAGGAGAGTCAATTGCGCTAATTGGCAAATCAGGCGCAGGTAAAACAACTCTCAGCGATATATTCTTAGGTTTATTAATACCTGAATCTGGAGATATTCAAGTTGATGGTGAGTCGATATACAAAGACCTGAGATCTTGGCAAAATCTAATTGGCTATATTCCCCAGTCTATTTTCTTAATGGACGATACTATTGAAAGGAATATTGCATTTGGCATACCTGATGAACAAATTGACAAACAAAAATTAGACGCTGCAATTAAAAAATCACAACTTACAGAGTTAATTGAGCAATTGCCTGAGGGTGTGCATACTTTTGTTGGCGAGAATGGAGTGCGTCTATCTGGAGGTCAACGTCAGAGAATTGGTATTGCAAGGGCGCTCTACTACGAGCGCGAAATTTTAGTCTTAGACGAGGCGACATCTGCCTTAGATAATGAAACTGAAAGTTTAATCAGTGAAGCGCTTAGAGAACTGGGACGTACAAAAACAATGATCGTGATTGCTCATCGATTAACAACCGTTGAACATTGTGATCGCGTCTATGAAATGAGTAATGGACAAATTGTGCGATCTGGTAGTTATCAAGAAATTGTCATTGAGGGGCAAAGCCATGATGATTAATATTCTTTACTAATTATGGTTATTTTTACGTTGAACAAATGCTAATGCGAAAATAACCATAACCGATTCTGTTTGTGATTTTGAAGTCTACATTAAAAGCCGCTCATGATTATTGATGCAAGATCGCTATCCCCTGAAGAAACGCTAGAAACCCATGTTTGTATTATTGGCTCTGGTCCATCAGGGCTTACCATTGCTCGTGAGTTTGCTAATCAAAATTTTCAAGTAGCTGTCCTAGAAAGTGGTGGTTTTGAATTTGATCCAGAGATTCAATCCCTCAGTGATGGTAATGCCGTTGGTGATGCTTATCCCGTAGTCAGTAGTACAAGGTTGCGTCAATTTGGCGGCACTTCTCATACTTGGGAAGGGCAAAATGGTTATCAAGAATATGGATTTCGTTGTCTTCCACTAGATGAGATCGACTTTGAACAAAGGGATTGGCTGCCTTATAGTGGTTGGCCATTTACAAAAAAGCATCTTGATCCCTTTTATGAAAGAGCACATCAAGTTTGCCAAATAGGACCCTATGCTTATAAGCCTGAAGATTGGGAAGATCGCCGCGCCGTACGTCTACCTTTTAAAAGCGATCGCATTGGCACATCTATGAGCCAGTATGCACCTCGGTATCCATTCACAGAGGAATACCCTAGGCAGATTAGGCAAACTGATAACATCACCACAATAATTTATGGCACTGTTGTGGAGATCGTCACTGATGAAAGTAATCAGACTGTGACAAGTCTGCGTATTGCTGCATCAAAGGATAAACAATTTTGGTTAAAGGCAAAGATCTTCATTTTAGCAACTGGAGGTTTAGAGAATGCGCGCCTGTTACTAGCATCTAACCAACAACAAACACTAGGCTTAGGTAATCAAAATGATGTAGTGGGGCGATATTTCATGGATCGTCCAATTCTGAGCTGTTCATTGATTCCTTATGACCATCGCCTTTTAGAGCAAACAGCCCTTTATGACATCTACCGCACCAAAGGTATTCCTGTAATGGCAAGGGTGCGCCTCTCGGAAGAGCTGATGCGGCAAGAACATATCTTGAACAACGGTGCTCAGCTTTTCCCCAGGCCCCAAGAACGTCAGAGGAAAGCAACCCTAGCATTACGCTCTATGATTTTGGCAATACGGGATCGCAAACCCTTGCAAGATATCACCAAAAATTTGAGTACAGTTTTAAGTGGCAGTGACTATATTCTTGCTGCAGGGTTCTGGGCAGGCATTAGAAAAATTCCTGCTCTACGTCGTGGTGATTGGTCTTATTTGCCCTATGAAAAAATGAGATTTTCACAATTTGAAATTTTCTACCAACTGGAGCAAGCGCCTGATCCCAATAACCGCATTACTTTGAGTGCAGAGAAAGATTTCCTAGGACAAAATAAAGTTGAAATTCAGTGGCGATTAAATCCCATTGATATTCAAAATGCTATTCGGGTACAGGAAATCTGGGCAGAAGAATTCGATAAAGCTGGGCTTGGTAAATTAGAGTTTGCTAACAAACGCGAAAACTGGAAATTTGAAAACTTGGCAATGCATCACCATATGGGCACAACTCGTATGAACAATGATCCTAAACAAGGCGTTGTTGATGCTAATTGCAAAGTTCATGGTGTTTCTAACTTGTTTGTTGCTGGTAGTTCTGTCTTTCCCACAGCAGGTTACTCTAACCCAACTCTCACCATCATCGCTCTATCCCTAAGACTAGCAGACCATATTAAAACCTTGATATAGCACAGCACAGTACAGAAGGTTGTTTCCACAAACCAGTACTTCATTAGACTGAGAAACACTATATAGATTCCATCATGTACTTGACTATATCTATATATTGATCTGCTAATTTGACGCATTATGCTTTTATGAACCCTAGCGAGTTTAAGGTGAAAAATGAAAATTGGGATTGTTGGAGCCAGTGGATTTGTTGGCAATCGTGCCGCCGAAGTATTTTATGAGCAAGGGCATGAAATCCGCCCAATTGTGCGTTCTCAGGCTAGTGCTGAGCGCCTAACCCCCAAAAACTTAGATTATCAGATTGCTAGTGCTTTTGATCAATCCCAACTAGCGGCTGCCTTCAAAGGTTGTGATGTAGTCATTCACTCAGTCTTAGGTAGTCCTGGGTTAATTCGTGGCAGTGTTGAACCTGCATATAAAGCAGCTCAGAAAGCAGGAGTGCGTCGCATAATTTACTTAAGCTCTATGATTGTCCATCGTTCTGCGCCTGCGGTTGGCACTACTGAAGCAAGTCCTCTTGTGGAAAAGCAACAATTTCCTGCCCATCCCGCTAAGATCTATGCAGAACGAAAATTGTTGAAATTAAGGCAAAATGGCGCAGTAGAGGTAGTAATTTTCCGACCTGGAATTGTATTTGGTCCGCGATCGCGTTGGGTGTCAGAGCTAGCAAATCAGCTTTGCCAAGGAACAGCCTACTTCATCAATGAGGGTAAAGGTGTTTGTAATAGCGTCTATATTGACAACCTCATTCATGGAATTCAGTTAGGAATGACAACTCCCGCAGCAGATGGCGAAGCATTTTTTGTAGGCGATCGCGAACAGGTAACATGGTTTGATTTTTACCGCCCCTTTGCTGAAGCTTTCGGAGTTGATCCCAACCAAATCCCCAATCTTGTAGTACCTGAGTTTACACATAGCCGCAAACAAGAATTAATTGGTTCAGTTGTAAATTCACAATTTGTACAGAAATTTCTAGCATCAGTCCCCGAAGATTTCAAACAAAACCTGAAGAATATAATTCCTAAACGGAATAAACCTTCAGTAACACAGGTTGAAGAGTTGACTAAAACCGAGAAAAAACCAGAGCCTGTCGTAAACGAAATGATGGCAGAGCTACAGCAATCTCAATATAAACTTCCTTTTGACAAAGCAGAGAGAATTCTGGGATATCAACAAATTGTTTCCTTTGACGAAGGATGTCGTCTTTCCATAGAGTGGTTATCGCAATTAAAGCAATTTCAAGCATTTCTTAAAAAGTAAGGAGGTTGAGTTTGGTAAAGACAAACTCAACCTCCTTACTTTTTGGTTGAGTTTGCTCTAGTTTTTTGCAACATTAGCTAGGAAAAGATTATGACTCTCAAGATTGCCATTGCTGGGGCAGGACATATTGCAAATGTTCATGCCTCAGCTGTGAAAAACCAAGGAGGACAGGTAGTAGCAGTAATTGAAAAATTTTTAGATAAAGCTGCTGCCTTTACTCAAAAATTTGCGATACCCCATCAGTATTCCACACTCGAAGAAGCCATTTCTGAGGCGAAGTTTGACGCTTTAGTCATTGGTACTCCCAATTTCTTGCATACTCCCCAAACGATCGCGGCTCTAAACGCCAAAATCCCTGTCATGGTGGAGAAACCGATGGCGATGAATGCTGTTGAAAGTGCGGAGGTAATAGAAGCAAGTTTACGATCAAACACAGTATTAGTAGTTGCCCACTGTTGGCGTTTCGATGAAGAGGTTTTATGGTTGCGCTCTCAGACCCACAAACTCGGTAAAATTATTCGCACTAAGGGCTGTGGTGTCCATACCCATTGGGGACCAGGCGGATGGTTTCTTGACAAAAAACTTGCAGGAGGCGGTGCGATCGCTGATGTGGGTATTCATGCCATTGATACAGCAAGATTTTTGCTCAATGACCCACAACCTATAAGTGTGTTTGCCAAAATTGGGACTTACTACAAAAATTTCGATGTAGATGATACAAGCATAATCATTATTAATTGGGATAATGGTACAACTTCCTACATTGAATCAGGATGGTGGCAACCTTATGTTGATAGTCCTCTTGCAGGCACTCAACTTTACGGAACAAATGGATTTGGGCAAATCTTTCCTACTCGGTTAATATTACCTTGTACCCAAAAACAAAATGAAGCGGATCGTTCCATCTGGAATCGTGTATTATCTAAATTCAAGAAACAAGAAGAAATAGTGGAGGTAAAATCAGGTTTTAATTTTCCGCGCAAGGTTCACTTCCCACAATCGATGTATGATCGCCAAATGGCACATTTTTTTGAATGTATTAGGACTAAACTTACACCTATATCTGGAGGAATTGAGGGAGCAATTAATATGCAGATTGTCGACGCAGCTTACGAAAGCGCTAAAACAGGTCAAGTAGTAGAAATTACAGGAATCACCCAATGATTGAGAATAATCTTGAAAAAATTACTAAACAAAATAAAGTGGGACAGTTTAATCATTTTTTTCTAACTAAATTTAATGTCAGAAGTTTTCCAGAACTTAGACCAGGATGTGAGCCTGCTTGGTTAGAAAGACGATTTAATCTATTTGACCAATTCTGTTTTCCCTCTGTCTCCAATCAATCAAATCAAAATTTTAAATGGCTAGTTTTTTTTGATGTTGATACACCTGAACCTTTTAAACAAAAGATTGCTGACTATAACAAGCAATGGGAAAACTTTGTTCCAGTATATTTAGATTGTCCTTTACCCTATGGTGAATTCCCTGACGAAGTAAGAAATGTCGTTCGTCAATATATTCCAGCCGACTGTGAATATCTAATTACGACTTGGCTCGATAATGATGACGCTATTCATAAGGACTATGTCCAACTGATTCAAGACAACTTCGAGGAACAGAATGGAGAGACGTTAAACTTTTTCTTTGGCTATCAATTAGCTGAAGGCAAGCTTTATTTTGACTTTGAATTAGCCAATCACTTCATTAGTTTAATTGAAAAATATAATCCTGAATCCTTTAATACTTGCTTGTGCCGCCCTCACAAGGAGTTGTATGAGGTATGTCAATCTTCTAAAAAGATATTTTGCAAACCAGTCTGGATCGAAGTTGTTCATGGTTCAAATTACATGAATGTTTATCGTCGAGGTTTTAGAGTGCCAACTGGTAGCATCTTGGATGACTATTCTATTAAAGCGGAGCAGCCCAAAGATCAAGAGAAAACAATTCCATTTTTACTTGAACAAGCCAAGATTTCCATTTTCTTTCCCTATTACTTTCTTAGAAAAGTGTTCTTGAGAATTAAGCATAAACAGCTAGATGAACTGGCTATGAGTCGTTTCACATTTAAGAAATACTAACCAAAATAGATAGGGATGCTGCCTATCTAAAGTCCCCCCAAAATATTAACTCACAGGAAGTATGTTTATGAAGATCCTCATTACTGGTGGAGCAGGTTTTATTGGCAAGTGGTTGATTGAAAAGATCCCACCTGAATTTGAGGTCATAGTTCTCGATTCTCTAGATCCTCAGGTTCATACTAAGTCACAGGATTTCGCTCCAGAAATTAAAGCTCGTGCTCAATGTATTAAAGCAGATATCCAAGACATTGCTAATTACAAAGAGATAATTGAAGGTACTGATGTCGTTGTTCATTTAGTGGCCCAAACTGGTACTGGACAGTCAATGTACGAAATTAGCCGCTATGTACAGGACAATGCTAATGGTACAGCGAAACTATTGGAGCTAATCTCCTCTCTTAATCACAAACCGCGCCGTGTAGTTTTATCCTCAAGCCGTGCCGTCTATGGTGATGGCGCTTACACTGACGGCAAGTCAGTGCTTTACCCTAAGGGAAGATTCCTAGAAAATCTACAACGTGGCATCTGGGAGGTTTGTAGTCCTGAAGGGGAGATTTTGCAGCCTTTGCCAATGCGAGAAACCTATCTCACCAAACCTACCTCTGTGTATGGATTAACTAAACTATGGCAAGAGCAACTATTAGAAATTTATTGCGAGAGTCAAGCGATCGATTTAGTAACGTTGCGCTTTCAGAATGTATATGGTCCCAAACAAGAGTTAGGGAATCCCTATACTGGCATTATTGGTATTTTTACCAATGCGATCTCTCAAGGAAGTCCATTGGAACTGTTTGAAGATGGATTAGTGACACGAGATTTTGTATTTGTTGGCGATATTGCTGATGCTGTTGTGAAATCGATCATTACCGAAAAGACTTTGAACACCACGATTAATGTCGGTAGTGGCAAGGCAGTGACGTTAATTGATGTTGTTGAAACGATCGCTCAACTTTTAAATAAGAAAGCAGAGTATAAGATCTCAGGACGTTTCCGTGTGGGTGATATTCGCCATGCGGTTGCTGATATGAGCCACTATGAGACTCAATTGGGCGAATGGCAACCTACATCTCTCAAGGATGGTTTATCCCAATATCTAGATTGGTATCTTCATCAAGAACCACTTAATCCAGAAGTTTTGCAAGCATCTTTGAAAGAGATGGAGCGTAAAGGATTATTGCAGACTAAAAAGCCTAGCTAAGATACTCTTGCTCCAAATACTCTCTAAAACATGAAAATTTTACATCTGAGTACCTCCGATATTGATAATGGAGGCGCAAGAGCTGCATATAGGCTCAGTCAGGGATTGCAGTCCATAGGATGCTCTTCACAAATGCTAGTACGAGCTAAATTTAGTAAAGATCGCACTGTGATTCCTGAAAAATCACTCCTGACAAAGTTGGGACCACCTGTTTCTGGGCTACCACTGCGGCTCTATCCTAAACATAAATCAGATATGTTTTCTCCCCAGTGGTTTCCTGATGTCCTTGCGGCAAAGGTTGCTCACATCAATCCAGATGTTATTAATCTGCACTGGGTTTGTAATGGCTATCTGCAAATTGAGACATTGCCAAAGTTTAAAAAGCCCCTAGTTTGGACATTACATGATATGTGGCCTTTTACAGGAGGCTGCGTCTATACCCAAGAATGCGAAAAATACAAGGTATCTTGTGGTGGTTGTCCCCAATTAAATAGTGATCGCCATAATGATCTGTCCCATTGGATATGGGAAAGAAAAGTTAAAGCTTGGAGCAATCTCAATCTAACCATTGTCGCAACGTCCTCATGGATGGCGGAATGCGCTAAAGCTAGCTCAATTTTTCAAAATACAAGGATAGAAACAATTCCTCTAGGGCTAGATACTGAGAGATATAAACCCATTGATCGCTCCGTATCTCGTAACTTACTCAATCTGCCCCAAGACAAGCAACTCATCCTTTTTGGAGCACTCAACCCAACCTCTGATCCACGCAAAGGATTTCAATTATTACAGCCTGCTCTTCAGAAAATCGCTCAAAATGGTTGGCAAGATCGGGTAGAGCTAGTTGTGTTTGGTGCATCTAAGCCAGATCAAGAAACTGATTTAGGATTTAGAACTCATTATTTGGGCTATTTACAGGATGATATCTCACTAGCAATAGCCTATTCAGCCGCAGATGTCACCATCGTGCCATCAATTCAAGAAGCATTTGGTCAAACAGCTTCTGAATCCCTTTCCTGTGGTACTCCTGTAGTTGCTTTTAGCAACACTGGATTAAGAGATATTGTTGATCATCAACGCAATGGCTATCTAGTGACTCCATTTGAAATTGAAGAGCTAGCTCATGGAATTATGTGGGTGTTAGAAGATGCAGAGCGTTATCAGAAATTGCAGTATGATGCTAGAGCTAAGAGCCTACGTGAGTTTGCTCCTGAGGTTCAAGCCCACCGTTACTTATCTTTATACAAAGATATATCAGGTTTAAATAGTTAAGCTCGAAAGGTATTGAACGCCAAAACTACTTAAGATCTCATTACATACCTTCCTCAAAACTTATGGCAATCGAAAAAGAAGAGCAAAATCTAGAATTTGACGAAGACTTAACCGTAAGTCATCCCCCAAAAATGCCCAAAGCATCAAGTTTAAAGTTATTTTCTGCCCATTTGAAAGCATTGCGTCCTAAGCAGTGGACTAAGAACTTAGTTGTATTTGCAGCTCCTCTTTTTGCCTTTGAAATTACCACCAAGTCCTTATGGGGTGGACTACTAGCCTTTTGCCTTTTTTGTGCTACGTCCAGTAGTTTTTACCTGATTAACGATATTCTTGACGTAAAGTCCGATCGCCAACATCCAGTTAAATCAAAACGTCCGATCGCTTCTGGATTAGTTGCTGTGCCAACAGCGATCGCTATGGCAGTAACTTTTCTATTATCGGCTCTAGCTATCAGTTGGTGGCGGGACTCAGGATTAGGTTTAGCTATTTTAAGTTATGCACTTCTTCAAGTTGCCTATAATCTCCGCCTCAAACGTACTGTCATTCTAGATGTCGTTGCCATTTCGATCGGTTTTATTTTAAGAGCCTGTGCTGGCGCTGCGGCTACAGGGATCATCCTATCTTCATGGTTCATCCTTTGTACTGCCATGCTTGCTCTTTTTTTAGGCATTGAAAAGCGCAAAGCTGAGCTGAGATTATCAGAACTAAGGGGCAAGAAATCCCGTGCTGTCCTCCAACGCTATTCTCTATCACTATTGAATCGGATGGAAACCGTAGCAACTAATGGAACAATCATTACCTATGCCCTTTGGAGTTCTGGACCGATTGTACGTGGAGCCTCAACATCATGGATGCTTATCACATTACCCTTTGTCATGTATGGTGTTTTTCGCTATCAGTTGTTAAGTGATCCCCAAGAGATTGCTCGACGCAATTCTGATAACGAGGTAGGTGGTCAAACTGAGCGCCCAGAAGAAGTCTTGCTAAATGATCAACCGATCTTACTAACCGTATTAACTTGGGTTGCTATAACATTTGGCATTCTAGTTTTGAAAAAATACGGATTTATTACTTAAAACTTTGTGAGATATAAATTTTATTTAAATATAAATAATCAACAGGTTAAACAATGACTTCCTTTCCAAGCAAGGCTGATACTTTGGCTTCTATTGATCTTAATCGTTTAGTATCTTTGGGAATCAAGGGAGTTATCCTCGATCTAGATAACACTATCGTTTCTGAGGATGATCGCTATCTATCTCCTCATGCCGAAGATTGGATTGCACAGGCAAAGGATTTAGAATTTCAATTTTTCTTTTTGTCAAATGGCAAAAGGCGTTATCGCGTGGAATATTGGTCGCATCATCTCAATATACCTGCAATTAGTCCAGCTAAGAAACCATTTCCTAGTGCTTTTCGCAAAGCGATGAAGCATATGCAACTATCATCAAAACAAGTTGTTGTAATTGGCGATAGTCGGCATACAGATGTTTTTGGTGCTTGGCTATCGGGTTGTCGAAGCATTCAAGTTGCCTCTCTCCCACATCCACCTCGCTGGTGGGAAAAGCTATTAGGTAAATATGTGCAAACACCTTATCCCAAACAAATTGAACTTTGGGATTTCCAATCATCAATTCACAATAAAAAATAGACTGTCCTTTTTTGGTAAATTATGCAAAGTTTTCTTATTTCATCAATACTTATTTTAATTACAGTAGGTCTAAATACCATAGCCCAAGCACTGCTTAAGTTAGGTTCTGGTCAAAATCCATTGAATTTCTATTTATTAGGAGGGTTAACTGCTTACGGGTTGAGTACAGTATTTTACATTGTGGTTTTAGGTAAGTTTAATCTCTCTGTCGCTTATCCAGTCATCATTGGTTTAACGGTTTTGGCAACAACAGTGACAGGAGCTTTTTTATTAGGAGAAAAGGTGGCAACTGTTCAATGGTTTGGGATTGGACTAATGTTGAGTGGAATTTCAGCGATCGCCTTAGGAAAAATTAGTTGATAGAGGCAGTACTTTGGAAATTAGCCTGACAAATTAAAAAGGACGGATAAATTTGCAAATTGCCTGTTATTTTGCCGATGTATTTATGATTTATGTATGTTACTATTAATATCTCCCTAAACAGGTAAGAATCATGAATAAGAGTGTAATCATAAAATTACAATTTGCCTTGTCCTCTTTTCTAGTATTAGTAGCAACAATTATACTACCACTGATAATTTGGAAATTGAGGCTGCCAATCATTGAATCCACCTATGACGGAAGCGCTCCTAATACAATTGATAGTCAACCTTTTGAAATTTTTGGTTTCTTTACTACAATAATTCTCGTATTCATAGCATGGCTACAAATAAAGCAGCAAAAGAATAAAAGCATATCCACAATAGTTCCTATTGTCTTGCCAGTGCTAGTTCTTTTAAATAATCTCTTTATTTTGGTTGAAACTGTTCATGTAAAAAGCAGTGATTTCATGTGTTATGAAAATGCTGCCAGAGCAATTATTAATGCCGCTAATCCTTATACTGGAACTCCTCCCTGCTACCTATATCCACCTCTATCAGCACAAATTCTCTCATATCTATACCAATTTTTAGTCTATAACCCTATATTTGCCTTCGCGGATGATATTAAAGCTTGGACTGCTGTTTCTTACATTTATCAGTGCGCTCAGTTTTTACAAATAGCCCTAGCTTACTATTTGACCTTTCTATTCGTACAGGATCTAAAAATCAAAAAACTGACAGGATCATTTTTGATTTCAGGCATTTTTTTATTTAATTATCCCCTTGTTAGAACCATAACATTTGATCAAATAAATTTATGGATTCTTAACTCATTTCTACTAGGTATTCTTTTACTTAGGCGCTACCCATTTTTGAGTGGGCTTGCTATTGCTTTAGGTACGCATATAAAGCTTTATAACCTAGTTCTATTACTCCCTTGGATTGCGACCAAAAGATGGAAAGCTATCATTGGGACATTTGTAGGAGTTATAGCCATTGTCTCAGTTCAAACAAATTGGTTTAATGATTGGAGTCTATGGTCTCAATTTTTTTCATATCTTAGTAACCCTGAGAAGCCAACTAATTATAGAAACAATTCTATATGGAGTTTAGTATTTAACTTGGTTAAAATACCTAATAAGGTTTTGCATTTAGATATACTTTTTAAGCTTGTTCCTATAGTTGTTACTATATTGACTTTTTTAGTCTCTGTGTGGTTTATTATTCGATTTATTCAACGCAAACAAATTTATGATAAAATCATAAAGAATGATATTGCTGAAATTTTTTATCTTTATGGAAACTCAATTGATGCGATCGCATTTATTCTTCTAATTTCCCCATCTGTATGGGAACATCACTATGTAATTGCCATACCATTGGCATTATGGGCAGTTATAACTCATAGGACTGAACATTCTCTAGCAGTATACTGTGGTGTCTTTCTAGTTTTTTGTATGCCTACCAGTGAAATATTTCCATTCAGCTTCCATAGATTACTAGGCTTATCAATACTTGTTTACTTCACGAATCCGAATTTTCTGAAAAATTATTTCGTCTTGAAGTCTAATACATAACGAATCATTAATAATTTCAACTTAAACTTAAAATATTTTGTTTTTTGTACGCACATCAACAACAATAAACCATTAGAAAGCTACTAGATATAAATTCTATAATGACAAACAAACAATTAGATGATTATAAAAGTACATCTCAATTACATAGATTCACAAATTACATACCCTCTCTACTGATTTATTCTTTACTGTTAGCAATCATTGTCTTGTTACCACTTTTCTTTTGGCACTTAAGAAAGATAAATGCAGCACCATTTCTAAACTTTACAAGATTAAATGGAATGCCATTTGAAATATTCGGAGGACTAGCCTCATTTACTATTGCCTTGATTACTTGGTTTGAAATCAAAAAAAGAGGATATAAAAGCTTAAAAGAAATATTTCCACCGATAGCAGGACTATTGGTAAGTTTGAATTTTCTTTTTAATATTTCCGAATCAACTTTTGATTGGAGATTTAAATCGGATTATATTGCTTTTGAACTTGGAGCTAAGGCGATAGTTAATGGAATTAATCCATACATCAATCAGGATACTCCTTATGTCTATCCACCTTTAGTAGGACAGGTAATGGCATTCATACATCCCATAGTAACTCACATACCATTCCTACCTATTGATAATGACGATCAAGGTTGGCAAATAATTTTTTATCTGTTTCAATGTTGTCAGTTTCTACTAGTTATTTTAGCTTATTACCTAACCTATGAATTCGCTAGAAGAATGAATTTAGGCTCGATTCCTGCTTCTATAATTGTTGCATCACTATTTTTATTTAATAACTCAGTTCTTAGAACTTTAAATTTTCATCAAACCAATCTGTGGATATTAAACTGTTTTCTAGTTGCATTTCTTGTCCAAAGAAGCTATCCATTCATTAGTGGATTTGCTGTAGCACTTGGGATTCACATTAAGCTATATCCATTCATTTTAATTCTTCCTTGGATTGCTATGAGAAGATGGCTACTTCTTATAGCAACATCTATCGGCATAGGTGCTATTGCTATATTACAGACAAATTTTGGGCGAGACTGGACATTAATAAAGTATTTTCTGGATTACATGAAAAATGTCAGCAAGCCAACTCCTTACCGAAACAATAGTATTAACAGCGTAATTTATAACTTCTTTAAGATACCTAATAAATTAAACAATACTTCTTTTGATATTGTTCCAATTATTGTTACTCTAATTACATTAGGAATTTTAGTTTGGTTCACTATTCGGTTTATTCAGAGAGAAAAAATTTATAAAGAATTAGGGCAATATACGATCGCGGAAAGTCCAGATAGTTGGGATGAGGCATTTAGATTCTACGGGCATTCTATGGACGCTATTGCATTAGGTCTATTAATTTCACCATCAGTTTATGAACATCATTATATTGTTGCAATTCCAGTAGCACTATGGGCGATTATAACGAGAAGATCAGATAAACCTATACCAGTAGCAATTGGCATTTTCTTAGTTTTTTGTGTACCTACTTTTGATATTTTTCCCATTAGTTTTCATCGATTAATTGGAATAATCATGATTGTATATTTTACTAATCCAGATTCAATAAAAAATTACTTCCTACAACAAATTAGAAGGTCAAAAAAACTTCTAGATTCAGATATATCTAATAAACTACAGCAAGAAGGATAAAGATAATGAGTAATACAATAAAGAAATTAATCGTACTTATTCCATCGTTCAATGACTGGGAAGCTTTAGAGATATTGCTTCCTTTGATTGATGAAGTAAAGTTTACTCAAGCAGTGAACTTAGAAATAGTCATTGTTGATGACTATTCAACAGCTCCAATACCAACATCTTTGGCTAATCAGCAGTACCATCAAATTCAAGCTGTTAATATTCTTAGACTACGCTGCAACCTTGGTCATCAAAGAGCGATCGCTGTCGGTCTGTGCCACATATATCAAAAATTATCCACAGACTTAGTTATTGTCATGGATGGAGATGGAGAAGATAATCCTTTTGAAATCGACAACTTGCTCAATATCTTTGACAAAACAGATCAAAATAAAATTATTTTTGCTAAGCGAAGCAAACGATCTGAAAATTTCACATTCAAAACATTTTACTCAATTTACAAGAGGATTTATCGATTACTTGTAGGGAAAGAAATAAGTTTTGGTAATTTCAGTTTAATTCCTTATTCAATATTAAAAAATATAGTAGTTATCTCAGGAATTTGGAATCACTATTCATCAAGTATTCAGCGCTCTCGCATCCCCTATATTGAAGTAGCTATACCTAGAGCAAGGCGATTAGCTGGTCAGCCGAAAATGAATCTTGTATCGCTCGTAACACATGGGCTAAGCTCGATCGCTGTGTATGGTGATGTTGTAGGGACGAGAATTTTAATGGTTGTTGTTACCCTATTAGCCATCGCATTGCTAGTGTTGCTTATCACTATAGTAGTTAAATTTGGCACAAACTTAGCAATACCAGGTTGGGCTACTAACGTATTTGGCTTTATAATTTTAACTTTATTTCAGCTTGTACTTACAGGAATTATCTTTAGTATGATTATTCTATCTACACGTAATAGCTCTAACTTCATTCCTATCCGTGATTATAAATACTTCATTGATAGTTTTTTGTCGATAAAATCATGATTAACTTTAAATACATTGGCAAAGAATTAGATGGTTTTGCTCAAGCAACTAATTGGAAAAATTATATAAAGTTTTTAATAGCCGAGTTTATTCATGGTTATGTATTAGAGGTTGGTGCAGGCATAGGGAATAACACTACTATGTTTTTAAATTGCCAATACTATAAATGGTTATGTTTAGAACCAGATGATGCTCTTTTACAAGTTTTAAAATTAAACTTTAATTTATCTCAGTCAACTAAACATAATTTTCTAAATGGAACTATTAATAATCTTGAGAAAAATATTTTATTTGATTCAATCTTATACATAGATGTATTAGAACACATATACAAAGATAACTCAGAACTTATTAAAGCTACTCAGTTATTAAATACTAATGGTAGCTTGATTGTTTTAAGTCCAGCTCATCAATGCCTTTTTTCCTCATTCGATTCTAGTATTGGTCATTATCGTCGTTACAACAAATCAATGATAAGAAAAATCTTGCCACATAATATTGAAATCACAAAGTTAATTTATTTAGATTGCGTTGGATTGATAGCAAATATTGTTAACAAATTATTCTTAAAACAAAGAACACCGTCACTAAAACAGATCCAATTTTGGGATAATTTTATGGTTCCTATATCCAGAAAAATTGATCCATTGATTTTCTACAGTTTAGGGAAGTCAGTTTTACTAATAGGCAAAAAATCTGCTTGATTAAATTAAAGCTTAATATTACATTTTGATAATCCAAATACAACCTAAATATGAATATGTCAAACACAGAAAAAATAGATAATAAGCATAGAGACACTAGATTAGATCTTATAAAAGCAATCAGTATTTGTCTTGTGTTGATCTTACATATAAGACCAGTACGTATAATTAGTGAAGATACATTAGGTTATTCTGGGATTGCAAATTTTATTCTCGATCAAATATATTTAATATCAACCCCATTAGCAGTACCTTTATTTATTTTAACATCTTTATTTTTGTTAATAGCAAAATTGCAATCTACAGGTATTGAATATTGTATAAATAGATGTAAGCGTTTGTTTGAGATATTTGTTTTTTGGACAACTATACATATTTCTATTTACTACTGCATATCATTTATACAATCGCTATGGTCACATACAACTTTTTCTTGGTACATACCTAATCTTCAAATATACCAATTGTTATCTGGAACTTCTCCACCATTACCTATAGTTGGTGATTCAGTGTTTTACTTTATAGTTGTTCTTATTGTTTTAACAGTAATGACCTATTATTTTTTGAAAATTAAATCACACAACATTAAAAACAATATAGCTTTATCATTAATCGTATTATCCCTAGTCTATTTTGAAATATTAAATGTTACAGGAACATATATAGCTTATTGGAGATTGGACAATTTTATTGTTTATATTCCAATAGCTTATTTTTTATTTAATCAACAAAATGAAAGAATCAGAAAGAAGTATGTATTATTGCTATACCTATGCTTTTTTGTGTTTGGATGCCAAGATGTTTTATTGAGGTCATATCATGTAAATATTGGTCTTTATGCTCGAGTTTCAATAGTTTGTGGAGCTTTAGCAGTTTTTACTAGTTGTACCAATATTAATTCTCTAAAATCAAATCAAATTGTTATTTTTTTGTCGAAGTTTTCTTTGGGTATTTTTGCTATTCACAAGTACTACTTATACATTTTGACGATCATTACTGTAAATTTATTTAGCATATTAGGATGGTCAAACTCTGTATTAATAATGGGACTTCCAATTGATTTACAAGCAGTTTTTAATGCATTGCCAACCATTATTCTTACTTTGGCGACTGTTCATTTATTAAGCTACTCATCTCTTCAAAAATTCGTTAAATAATATATTGACTAGATATATTTATTTGCTTGAGTAGGTATTAATACAAATCACTGAAGTTACACAAATCAATATAACAAAATACAATAAATAATGAAAAGCAAATTTTTTAATATATTTTCTAGATACCCTATCTACTTTATAGTAGGTGGTTTTGTAACTTTAGTAACTATTGTTCTACGTGATTTTATTGGCAGGTTCTTATATGGTTCTGCTTGGGAATATGTCATGTCTATTGCTATTGTGTATGTAGTTGGCACTATCCTAAGTTATTTTTTGCAAAGTAGATTTACATTCAAAGACAACAAAAAGAAAACTCGTTCATTTAAATATAAATTTTCTTACTATACAGTTGTACAACTATTAGGCATGGGAGTCACAATTGTGTTTTCTCTATTAATTCGTTATCTCCTATTCCCAATAACTATACTAGCTCAGTTTCGAGATACTATTGCTTTTATAATTGCGTCATTAATTGCTTCTATAGTGACCTATGGAATTAGTAAAGTTTATATTTTCAAAGAAATAAGTTCAAAAAAATAGCAAGAAACAAATTTATTGAATTTCAGTTAATTACATATATAGCAGTGTAAGAGATAGCTAGGACAAATCAAAACCAAAATAAGTGAAGGCGGCACGAAGTGCCGCCTTCACTTATTTTGGTTTTATGTCCTAAGTAAACCTTACATTGCTATAGCAGTCCTAAATCATTTGTAGATTTTTGGGTTTGTGGAAGTACAACCCTTCGGGTTGTGCTTCCACAAACTATTTAGGATTACTATATAATTAATTTATCAGCTATTTAATTTGTCTAAATAGATAGTCAATTTTTTAGATTTCTTGTGTATTTTTTGTTTTTGTAAACTCAAAACATATTTATTATGAGCTATCAATCAAGCTTAGTTGCAGAAAATCCAACTACAGACAAGCTACAAAAATTTGAAGGATTTGACTTCCTTCGGGCTATTTTTGCGATCGCTATAGTTGCATATAAAACAAAAGTTTTCCATATCCCAGAAATTCTGATAGCAAATAGTTGGACTTATGCTTTAAGTGCATATATATTAAGTGGAATGTTTGGTGCTTTAGCAGTTCCAGTATTTCTTCAAATTTCTCTTTTCCTCTTCTATTACAAAAGTACAAATTTAGGAATTAGCTATTTCATCAAAACTCGTCTACCTAAGCTGATATCCCTTTATGCATTTTGGGTAGGAGCAATCACCATTTTCGACATCCTATTTGTAGGTAAACTTGAAGCAATACAGAGAGCTACATCATCAGTTAAGCTTTTCGGCGAATTTATAGTTAGTGGTAATAATACACCATATTTTTTCTTCTTCTCTTTGATTTTTCTAACTACTCTTGCTGCAATTTTAAATTCATTTATTAGTAGACGTGAAAAGAGATCAACCAAATTAATTATCAATTACTCTCTACTATTTCTTTCGTCTACACTAATATTTGTTTTTTCATCGATTGAATCAATTAGCAATTATATAGGATTGCAAGGGACTTATATCAAAGTTATTAATAATATTATTCATTGGGACTATAATCCTTTGAATTTTCTACCCTATATATTTACACCAATAATTACTACACAAGAATATCAAGAGGGAAAGTTAAATAAGCTCAACAAATGGTTAAAAATCAAACTAACTATATTGTTTTGCTTATCATTAATATTTTTCGTTTTGGAGTGGGTTCTTACAAGTAGTCATTTTCTTGTTCAGGTCGATCAATCGCCTTTAGATCACTACATGAGACTTTCTCTTGTTTTTGGTTCTTGGCTTCTATTATATCTTGCTATCTTATCAAAGTATCAAGCACCTAGACTTATTAAATTTATTTCAAAGTATTCCCTAGGTATTTATGGATTCCATGTTTTCTTTATATTTAAAGGGGCATTTAATTTTGATACTATTTTTACTTCCATACTCTTATTACAAATTATTATAAACTTTCTGATAATTCTAGGATTATCAGTTTTATTGTCTTGGATTTTTAGAAGATATAAATGGTCAAAGACATTTATATAATAATCTGTTAGGCAAATATCTTTAATCCTATTTAAGGTTAAGATTTTTCTAAAAAACTTGCTCTGAATATAAAATATAGTATTTAATGAAAATTACAAACAAAGATGTGGTTTTATGAAGCCCAAATTGATTTTGAAGTGGCTTTTTTGGCAATACCAAAGATCTCGATTAGGTGCGATTGGTAAATCTGCTGATGTAAGTATATTGGCAGATATACGTGGTAATAAGAAAAAAATTTTTATTGGCAATAATGTCAATGTCGGCAAATATGCGTCACTGGAAGCAGATCCATCTGAAGGAGATAAATCCACAATTACTATTGGCGACAATACTCTAATTAGCTCATTTGCTATCCTCCGAACCTATGGTGGCAAGATTCAGATTGGACATTCATCTTTTGTAAACTCATTCACGGTTCTTTATGGACATGGAGATCTGATTATTGGTAATGGTTGCTTGATTGGTCCACAGGTAACTATTGTTCCTGTTAACTATGGATTACAAGATCGTAATATTCCATTTAGGCAGCAGACTCCCACCTTAAAAGGAATCATCATTGAAGATGATGTTTGGATTGGAGCAGGTGCAACCATTCTAGACGGATGTACAATTGGTAAAGGCTCGGTGATCGGGGCTGGAGCAGTTGTCACGAAAAGTGTAGAACCCTATTCTATTGTTGGTGGGATACCTGCTAAAAAGATTAGGATGCGAGAGTAACTTCAGGTAAAAATGAACAAACTAAAAGCAATTAATTTTAACTTTGCTCCACCATTAGCAAACTTTATTCGCCAGTATCGAATTGATATTCTCATAATAGTAGGACTAGCGATCGCGATCGCTATTTCAACCTATATTGGTACTTATAAGCTTCCTACACCTCTTTTTACTGATTTATACGCACAAGATGTCTGGTTTGGTGGAGATATCCCCACTGTTTTTGGTAATCTCACCAGCCTGAATAGTGATTTTGGTCGCAATAACAAACATCCGCTATTCCCTCTCATCGTTTTCCCCCTAGTCTTTCTGACGGGCAAACTATTTCATCTCGATCCTCTTGCTGCCGCTAGACTCGTGGCTGTTGGTGTCTCTACATTTTGGATCGGTGCGCTTTACGCCTTGTTTAGAATCATGGGTTGCTATCGGCTGGATGCTACCTTACTGAGTCTAGTTGGTGCAGTAAGTGCGGCTTCGATCTTTTGGCTGATTATTCCTGAGTCATTTCCTCTCGCCTCTCTAACCTTCATTTTAGGTTTAGCTTTTGTTACTCTGGCTCAATTTCGTCCGTTTACAGGGGCTTGGTATATTGCCATTAATGTGATCACGGTGAGTATTACCATTACTAACTCAATGGTGGGCATTTTGGCAACGTTGGTAAATAATCGCTGGAAAAAAGCAATCCAGATTTTTGTCGGTTCTTTACTGCTAGCGACAGGGTTATGGATTTTGCAACGGATTGTATTTACCAATTCTGGATTTCCGTTTCAGCCAGGGACTTTTATTGGTGAGAAGAAGTTTATTGCTACGCCTAGTGGTGGTATTTTATCTTTCCTAAGTGCTTTCTTCTACCAAACGATGGTCATGCCAGCCACTCAGTTTGGGGATTTTGCAATTCGTCCTGACTGGATAAAGATAGAGGCTAATCTTTTGGCTCCAGCATCAGGCAGTTTGTGGGGAACTGCTGCTATCGTCAGTTGGACTGCCTTATTGGGCTTGGGCTTATGGGCATTTGCGACAATCAAGCAGCATAACAAGCTACGGATTGTGCTGGGATTGACGCTATTAGCTCAGCTTGGAATGCATAGCATCTATGGTGCTGATGAAACATTTATCTACTCGTTGCATTTCATCCCTTTATTACTGACCGTTGTTGCTTTTAGTCTGCTAACTCGCCTACGAATAATCAGTCTAATCCTCGCAGTGATTCTGATTGTCAGTGCTGGGATCAATAACCGCACTCAGTTTACTACTATTGCAGCGAACCTTTGGAATTATGGCACGCCCCAGCAGCAAGTGGAAGCCCAAATAAAGCTACGTCCTGACGATTTTGGTTTGCGTAACGCAGGGCATGTCGTATTGGCAAGTCCCACCAGCTCTACGACCAATAAATCTTTTCATGATATCGGTGGCAGTTTTAGTCCACAGGCAGGCAGCTTCGGGGTTTCGATTTGGGTTGTCGATCGCCAAGGAAATATCAAAACAACTAGCGATCGCCTTCCCGTCAATGAAATTCAACAGCAATTCACCGATTTTGCCCCGCAAAAAGCACCAAAAATCCTTACAAAAACTAAATACTACGAAGCATCTTGGTCATTACCCAAAGCAGGAATTTGGCAACTTAATCTCAAATCCTTAACTAGTGCTGACGATCGCCTAGTTATCGCAATTCGTAGTGTTGGTCCCGCAGGAGCCGCCATTCCCTCCCTTGATTGGAACGGTAATCGTCTGCTGATTAGCGATCGCTGGGTAATTAAAGATATTCCTAAACAGGCAAAGGTATATCTAGGTAGTGAAAGTACATCAGGATGGAGTCGTGAGCAATCTAACCGTTCGCAATGGCAAGACCCTCATGGTTGGGGATATGCTCGCATTGAGCTTAATCCTAGTGACAATGCAAGTGTGCTCATTGAAGATAATCAGGCGATCGCTGATATAGAAACGCCATCGACCGCACTCACATCTAATCTCGTCCTAGATTTACCAGATCCCCAATTTGTAGATAGCTTAAAATCTCAGATCGCACATCTCACGATGGGAATTGTTGGAAACCGCACCTACCCAACCGATCCCGTTAGCTATCCCCTATCGCGGTTCCGTGATGGCGCTTATCAAATGGTCGCTCTAGCGCGTGCAGGGCAACTCGATTTAGCTAAGCAACTATCTCCCTATTTTGCTGAAAATGATTTCATTAATAGTACCCTTCCTGAAGCCGATATTCCTGCACTAGGGATTTGGGCGCTCGAAGAAGTAGCGATCGCCCTCAAGCAGCCTGACTATGATCGCTGGTTATGGTCACATATTCAGCGCAAAGCCAAGTTGATCGGTGATATGTTAGCTACCAATCGCCCCGGTTATCCGATCTTAAGCGCAGCTAAGTTCCCCTTCGCCGAAAACTCTGAATTGGTGAGGGTTGATCTTTCATCAGGAAAAATGGAAAACGTTCCTAATGCTATTAATATTGATCCTTCAGCTAATGTAATTAGTTATCGCGCTTTGCTTGATGCAGCTACTTTAGCTGATCGCCTCAAGCAATCTGAGTCTGCGAAACTATGGCGATTGCAAGCCGAAAAGTTAAAAGCAGTTTGGCAAAAAGATAATCCTATATCTACGCAATCAGCCCCTCAGCAACCAAAATCAAAAGCTCCCCAACCTGAATTTTCTGCCTTTACCGATGGACTTTGGCCCAGTGGTATTGCTGAAGGAGATCGCAATGCACTTAACCAAGTATTTCAAAAACGTTGGGAAGGTTTACGAGATAAGACTGGAGCATTTCGTCCAAGCACCCCATCAATGCAAGCTAATATTGCTGAAGCCCATCAATGGGTGATGCTCGATCAGCCAGACCGACTATGGCAAGCACTGAAATGGATTTGGCAAAATCAAGCATCATCAGGTTTATATACTTGGGCGAGCGATCGCGATGATCCCAGTGATAGAGCGTTACCCAAGAGTTTTTCTCAATGGCAGCGTTTGCGCGGTAGAGTTAACCCAACCCAACTGACACCCCATTACTGGACATCTGCTGAGATGCTACTACTGCAATTAGACATGTTGAGTTATGTTAATCGTTCAACAAATACACCAACTTTAATCATTGGGGCAGGTATTCCTAAAGATTGGCTGAATAAATCGATCAGTATCAAAAATCAACTGCTTGATGGTAACCTTGTTGACTGGAATTGGGATGGTAAGCAAATAAATGTCCAAATTAAAGGTGAATCTCTAGATATAAAGTTAGGTTCCTCATTCCCAAATGGAACTCAATTAAAGGTGGAGATTTTACCAAAAGAATCTAAGGAGTCAAAAGAAATTCCTCAGGTCAAGCAGTAGAAATCCAGCTAAAATCAATGATTCGCTAAGTGATACATCATTACATCAATCCTTGAGTTAATAGGCATGAGAATGAGACGCATCACCATTCCTATTTTAGTTTTTACACTCTAGGAAAAATTTGTACTGCTATAGCTCATCATTAAAATTTAAGGCAGCTATAGCAATGTAAGAGATAGCTAGAACAAATCAAAAACCAAATAAGTGAAGGCGGCCGCCTTCACTTATTTGGTTTTTATGTCCTAGAAGGTATTTGTAAATTCAAATATTAATTTGACTAAACCCATTGCTGTATAAATATTTGGACTAAGTTTCCAGCAAATTGCCAGTTAATGCTTAAAGCCTTTGTAGATAGGGCTATTCATTAGCTTAACAATTATTTTATAAATACCTTCTAAGCAAAACTTACATTGCTATATATAACCAAACTATACCTTTTGTATAACTTGGTTATACAGCTAATTTATGAACAATTGTTATTATTGTAACAGTTCAAGCATTAATGAAGGAAGATCTATTAATGTAGCTTTGTTGAACTAGTCTTAATCTTTGAACAAGAGTTAACCTCAAAGACCTGTTCTATTTAGTTCAGCACAATTTGTATAGGGTTTCGTAATTGTCTTAATTACTTTGCCTTTTTCTATAAAACCCAATTCCTGATTTTTTCAAGATTCTGTACTTTACTAAGGAAATCTACACATGTTAAATTTTGGTCCTAATCCTAAGAATCGGTTATATACAAATTTAAACAGCTACCTAGAATTTTTGAGCTTTAACTTGATTGGTCAATTTCAGAAAGACAGCAAAAAAATTGATACCTTTGAGAAAGTACTTGCCGAAAGATTTGGGACTGAATATGCATTATGTGTTTATCAATGCCGTTTAGGAATATACCTCGCTGTTAAAGCTCTAATCAAACCAGGACAAGAAGTCATTCTTTCTCCCTACACCATTGTTGATGTGATCAATATGGTAATCTTTGCGGGAGGTCGCCCTGTATTTGCGGATGTTGATCATCAAACTTGTAATATCTCGGCATCTGAAGTAGAGCGTCTCATTACCCCAAACACAGGAGCCGTTCTAATTACACACCTACATGGTCTTGCGGCTGAAGCGCATCGAATTAAAGAAATCTGCGATCGCTTTAGCATCCCAATGATTGAAGATGCCGCCCAATCCTTTGGTGTAAAAGAGGATGGAAAACCAGTTGGCACAATTGGTGATGTTGGTGTGTTCAGCTTTGAAATGCACAAAAACATCCCTACATGGTTAGGCGGACTTATAGTTTCTGATCGCCAAGATGTAGTTGATAAGATTCGTGCTGAATTAAAAAACTTTTCCTATCCTCCTCTCCCTGGAATCGCTCAAAAGGTTAAAAAAGGTTTGATCCAAGATCTGGCTAGTCTACCTCTAATCTTTCAACTATTCACCTATCCGATTATCAGATTTAGCTATCTCCATGATATTGAGTTTATTAATAGCAAGGTTCGGAGAAAGCCACAGACCAGCAAGCCTGGCAAGGAATTACCTGAGATTTATAAATCTCAGTACACTTCATTTCAAGCGCGAATTGGCTTATCACAATTGAATAACGTTGATCGTGATATCAAGACGAGAATCGAATATGCCCATATTTATCATGAGGGTCTAAAAGATATTGAAGGATTGGTATTACCTCCATCACGCGATGATGGTTCTCATACCTATCTTTGGTTCCCCATGCTCTATGCTCAGAGAGAGGATTTGATCAAATTTATGATTGAGCAAGGTCGCCATGTAGGAGCTGGACACTTCACTAGCGCTGCTGATTCAGAGCAATTTGCCGAATTTTATCGCGATTGTCCCAACGCCAAGAAAGTAGAAAAAGAACTAATTTATTTGCCAACTTATCCTCGCTATTCCCGTCGTGAAGTGGAGAAAAATGTTGAGATAATTCGTAAATACTTTCTGACTAAAGTAATCACTAAGCAACAAACTTCTGAAATTGCTAAAGAGCTGGTTTATGAAACCTCAAAATCATAATCAATCTCTGCGTCTACAGTCCCTAGACGCTTTTCGTGGCATCACAATCGCTGCAATGATTCTCGTCAATGTCGCTGATTTGGCTCCGTCAGTTCATCCTTGGTTATCCCATTCTTATTGGAATGGTTGTACCTTGGCAGATTGGGTATTTCCCTTCTTCCTATTTATCGTTGGCGTGTCTATGGCATTTTCGCTCTCTAGATATAGACAAGACCATAAACCAAGAAGAGCCTTGTATTGGCGATTACTTAGGCGCAGTGTCATCTTGTTTGTTTTAGGATTAGCGATTAATGGCTTTTGGACTTATGAGTGGGGTAAATTTGAAATATCTGGAGTACTGCAGAGGATTAGTTTATCCTATATAGCTACCGCTTTAATCGTCCTCAAATTGCCTCGTAAAGCTCAATGGGGAGTAACAGTATTGCTATTGATCGGATATGCGATTGCCTACGCAGCTTTCCCTGTCCCTGAACCAAAATATGTAGCTAATGGAATGCCTCACGGTGAGGTGGGCACTTTTGGCTTCATGAGTTGGGTTGGGATGATAAATTCGATCGCGATCGTCCTGATGGGATATTTTGCTGGAGCTTGGCTTCATGCAGAAGTAGAAGTTAAAAAATTACTTAGCTCCTATCAGAGCATGACACTTGTACTATTCGGTATTTGTTGCATGGCATTAGGACAAATTTGGAATGTCTGGATGCCAATTAATAAAAAATTATGGACTAGCTCCTATGCTATGTTTACTGTTGGAATTGCGTTGATTCTATTAGCAGTATGCTTTGAGTTGATTGAAGTACGAAAATACTATCGTTGGAGTTATCCAGCTAAGGTTTTGGGATTAAACTCTATCTTTGTATATGTCAGTTCTTCATTAATGATTAAGCTTTTGGAAAAGACACACGTAGGCTCGGATAATAGTGCTCAATCCACCTATAACTGGCTAGAAGAACATTTGTTTTTAAGCTGGGCTGAACCCACTACTGCGGGATTTCTTTTTAGCTTAAGCACTCTCGCATTTTGGTGGTTATTTGCTTACTACCTATATCGAAAACATTGGACATTAGCGATTTAAGATTTTGATTTTATAAGAATTATTACAGTTGAATAAAAATAAAGCTGGCTCTATAAGTGTTACTGGGAGTTCAAACATGATAAACAGCTCAATGCTTCTAATGAAGGATGTTTCAGATATCAAAGACCTCCGACGTTAAAGCAGTAAACATTTAGTCAACTGTATTAATTCGATAACTTTAAGAGATAACTTTTTCATAACTTTTAGATAAATTAATGTTGAATCTAGGGGGTAAGATATCTACGTGAAACAAGGATTTGTAAAGCAAAACATTTTAAATTAACTGGATATTTAACTAAAGGTACAATCAGAATGTTCATTGATGCCGAAAGTCTTGAAAATCTGACTATTTTGAATTCAGATGTTGCGGTAGTTGGCTCAGGGCCTGCTGGTATTGTGGTAGCCCTAGAGTTAGCCAAAGCAGGATTTGAAGTTGCTTTAATAGAGAGTGGACGTTTAGACTTTTCCGAGGACATCCAAAATCTTGCTGAACCGAGCTATTTCGATCCCAATTTGCATGCCCCAATGTCGGAATGCACAAGGCGGCAACTGGGCGGAACTTCGATCATCTGGGGTGGGCGATGCGTCCCTTACGATCCAATAGATTTTGATAAACGCGACTATATCCCAAAATCTGATTGGCCGGTAACCTATGAAGAGCTTGAAGGTTACTTTCAAAGGGCTTCTGACTATTTCTTTTGCGGTAAATCAGAATTTAATATCAAGAATATTCCTAATATCGAGCAGAAATCGATTGTCCCTAAATTACCTGATACCGAAGTCTTAACATCCACATTAGAGCGCTGGTCACTCCCTACCAATTTTGGCAAAGAATATTTTAATGACTTAAAACAATCTCCAAGAATAAAACTAGTTTATGGATTAACTTGTACTGAAATTTTTACTAACGATCAAGCTGATCGCGTTGAGTTAATCCAAGGCAAGACTATAGGTGGTAAGACTGTTTACATTAAATGCCAAAAGTATGTCCTAGCAGGCGGTGCTGTAAATACAACGCGTTTACTACTTGCTTCCGATAGCAAACATCATGGAGGTATTGGTAACCATAGTGGTCTCTTAGGAAAGTTCTATATGGGACATCTTTCAGGTGATATTGCTGCTATCCATTTCACAACACCACCCAAAGATACCGTATATGGATTTGATCGCGATCCAGATAACATCTATGTACGTCGTCGCTTCTCATTCACTCGTGAGTTTTTAAATGAAAAGCAGATTCCAAACATCGTGGCTTGGTTAGGATCTCCGAAGTTTGGCGATCCATCTCATCAAAACGGCATTTTATCTTCGGCATACCTCGCCTTGACTATGCCTATTCTCAAAAACTACTTAACCTCAACGGCGATGCGAAAAGCAGCGATCGGGAAGGAAGATCAAGGAATATATTGGGCGCATGTAAGAAATGTCTTGAGGGATTTCGCTCAAACTCTTACCTTTGTTCCTAGTTTTGGCTACAGTAGATATATTGCCAAACGAAAAATTCCAGCATTATTTGTATATAGTGCTGCTAACGAGTATCCTCTACATTATCACAGTGAGCAAGTACCTAACATTAATAGTAATGTGAGCCTATCCGATGAACGTGATGTGTTAGGCATGAGAAAGCTCAATATTAATCTGCAATTTACACAGCAAGATATTGATGGTGTAGTTCAAGCCCATAAATATTGGGATCAGCATTTAAGAAAACACAACTGTGGTTATTTAAAGTATGTAACTGATGATCCTGAAGCTAGTGTTTGGGAAAAGGCAGGAGATGGATTTCATCAAGTTGGAACTACTAGAATGTCAGCAAATCCTAAGGATGGTGTAGTGGGAACTAACTGCAATGTTCATGGGGTGGAAAATTTATTTGTAGCAAGTAGTTCTATTTTTGTTACTTCTGGACAAGCAAATTCCACCTTCATGATTGTGGCATTTGCATTAAGACTAACAGACCACTTAAAGCAAAATCTCAGCAATTCTCATTTCTCATTATGGAACGAGTCTATAGACTTTCAGCGATTTCCGAGATTATAAATAATTGTTCAAGCCTCTTTGTATAAGGGTTTCAAAGATCTCATTTTTCATAATGAGAATTGCTAGCAAAATTTAGGAGCAATTCATGAATTGCTCCTACTACGATAAAATGAGAGCTTCAAGGAGTTTTTGCGTAAGCACTAAAAATATAACATTTAATAAAACAGAGCGCTGAATTATAGAGGAACAAATATGAGCGACAATAATCAAAGTGGTACTCAGTTTGAAGTAGCCGCGATCGTTACCGCCATGACTGACGCTGAAAAACCGTTTGTACGAGACACCATTGAGTCCATTCTTTCAGATTTAGCTATTGGTCAAATAGTTCTTTGCATTGAAGAGAATAACAACTGGATTGATGCAACACTTAATTCTTTAGTCTCCGATCCAAGACTAGAAGTAATTCGACTTCCCCTAGTTCCATTAGGGGCTGTTCGTAATAAAGCCTTAAATCATGTTCGTATGCCTTGGGTCGCATATTGCGATGGTGATGATGTTTGGTGTAATGGAAAAACACTAATCCAACTTAATCATGCTAAAGCTACTGGATGTGACTTTGTTGGCGCTGATCATTACTTAACCAACGAAAAAGGTGAAATACGTGCGCTTGCCCCTGCACGCTATATTCCAATGCCATCTTCATGGATGGTAAAAACGGAAATTATGAAACAACATCCATTCACTGAAGCTCCTTTTTCTTTAAGCCAAGAAGAAAGTGGTGAATGGTGGAGCCGTACAAGTGGGATTGTGAGCAAGGCAAGATGTCCTAAAATGCTTTTACGCTATCGTATTCGTTCAAATAGTTTGAGTAATAAAACTCCTTCTATGCAACGTAAGGCAAAGATTGTTAGCTTAGCCAATATACCTGTACTTGGGACTATTATCCTTCTAGTTACTTGGTTGAATTGGCTATTTACGCGTCAGGATCAATATATATGGTATACAGGTTGGGGAGAACAATCGTCAAGTTTAAATAGGTAATTAATTACTCTTAACATCGTATTGACTTCATCAATTACTTGACTTGAGCATCAGGTTCCTAATATGCATCGGCAAATAATTCCTAAAGAGCCATTTACATTACAACAATTGAATTTGTCTGGTTTGCAGATGGTTATGCAGGATTTCTTCTTATTAATTGTCTTATCAGCAGTTCCAGTAATTACCACAGGTTGTTCTTCTATATTAAATATTAGAAGCGCATCGGCTGAAAATATTACTTTTCCTGATGATGCGGGTGTTATTAATGTTAAGAGCAAGTATGGAGCTAAAGGAGATGGCGTGACTGATGATACTAATGCGATCCAAACAGCTCTGAATGCATATCCTAATGGTAAGCGAATTATTTACTTACCAAATGGAACCTACTTAGTTTCTAAGACTTTAAATTGGGCTAGTGGCACAGCAGGTACAGGTAATGATTACAAAAATATCATTCTCCAAGGACAAAGTGAGAAGGGAGTAATTATAAAGCTCAAAGATAGAGCTACTGGTTTTACTGATCCCAATACACCAAAAGCTGTTATCTTCACAGGTCCCGCTCCTGCACAGCGCTTTGGGAATTCAATTAGAAATTTGACGGTGGATATAGGTGCGGGAAATCTAGGTGCTAGTGGAATTCAGTTTAATGCTAGTAATCAAGGGACGATGCGTTATGTAACTATACAATCTAGGGATGGTCGTGGGGTGATCGGTCTTGATATGGATTTTGCCGATGAGATTGGACCACTTTTGATCAAAGGATTAACAGTCAAAGGATTTCAGTATGGCATTATGACTTCTAGTACTGTCAATAGCCAAACTTTTGAGGATATCCATTTAGAAAATCAAAGTGTTTATGGTTTTTTAAATTACGGTCAAGTAATTAATATTCGTAATTTGACTAGTTACAATGCAGTACCCGTAATTAACAATAAGCTTGGGCAAATGACAATCATTGACTCCTCGTTAAATGGCGTGGGTAAAGCATCATCTCAACCTGCAATTGGTAATGGAGATCGCATGTTAGCTCGCAATATCAATACGTCAGGTTATAGGGTAGCCATTGAAAGCGGCAAAAATGGGGTAAATGCACCAAAGGTATCTGAATTTGTAACTGGTTCTGTCGTTAGATTGTCTGACTCTCCGTTAAAAACTCTGAATTTGCCGATTAAGGAGACTCCTGATGTTCCTTGGGATGATCCAGTTCAAACTCCCTGGGCAAATGTTGTTACTTACGGAGCAATTCCCAATGATGGGAAAGATGATACATCTGCCATTCAAGCAGCGATCGACTCTGGCAAGACAACTGTTTATTTCCCTGCAGGAGGCACATTTGAAATTCAGGGAACGGTTCTGATTCGCAATAATGTACGACGAATTTTAGGAACTGAAGGTAGAGTTAGAGCGATTAGCAAGGATGCGAAGTTGAAGGTAGTTGACGGGACTAGCCAAGTTGTTGTCATTGAAAGGATCGCAAATGGCTATGATTTTCCCCTAACAGTTGATAATGCTTCTTCACGGACTGTAGTTTTAAAAAATCTACTTGACATTAGAGGAGATATGACAGGACCTGGTGATGTATTTATTGAGGATGTCGGAGGTGGTAATTGGCAATTTGGGAAACAAAATATTTGGGCTAGACAGTTTAATGTAGAAAATGCTGGTACTCACATTACAAATAATGGTGGTAATCTTTGGATTTTTGGACTAAAAACTGAACGAGGAGGCACGCTCATTGACACTAAAAATACTGGTAGAACTGAACTATTGGGCGGTTTAGCTTATACGACCACGCCTGCACCTGATGGCACTCAAATTTATCCTATGTTCATCAATAATGAGTCTTCTATTTCAATTACTTTAGGAGAAATTAATTACGGTAATGGTTTCAATTACACAACTTATGTGAGAGAAATAAAAGGTAGGATCACACGTAATCTGCTTGATCGCAGTCTGCCAAACTACTCAGGTAGTGGTAAGCATATTCCCCTTTATGTCGGATATTAAAGCCATGAGAATTTTTACATATTTCTTAAACCGTAGTAGTATCCATTTCTTAGACTGATTCATCTAGGTTAATATTGCCTATATTACTGTGTCGAATCAATCAGGTTAGAATAGTAAAAAATATGATAGAAGAGTTCTTCCTCGCTACTTATCAGGATTATGATATTAGATATCTCCTTAAATTAGTTTTCTCCATACCCAATGTTAGGATTTACTAGTTTTTTAAATCAAAACTCTAATTTTTGACCGCCATTGCTGTATCTGTTGTTACAACTTAGTTATTTATTATTACTACTGAAAAATGCAGAATGTTGACAGTTTTCGTATTGCGTGGCTTCTTCCTGTGGCATGGTTTTATTGGCAACCTGTCTTAAGTGAATTTACTAGTTTATTTCCTGAAACGACAGTATTTACAGGACTTTTTCCTGGATTTGCTAGGAACTTAGAAGGGACGTTCAAAATTGAGATTGTAGGCAAGTTTCAGGTAATTGAGATTACTAAAAACAACAGTAATTATGGAAATAATTTCACAAATTTATCGCTAAAAATTGTCAATCATTTGATTAAACTAAAACCAAAGGTTATATTTTCGAGTTCATTTGGTATTTGGACAATTATAGCTTTGCTGCTAAAACCGTTTCTCTGGTGGCGAGTCATCATTGCTTATGAGGGAAGTTCCCCAGGAGTTGATTATCGCAACTCGCCAATTAGGTTATTCGTGAGAAGACTAATGGTTTGGATGGCTGATGCCTACATCAGTAATAGCCAAACAGGAGGAAACTACTTAATTGAAATACTGAATGCTAACAAGGACAAGGTTTTTGTGCAACCTTATGAAATACCAGATGAGCGTACTCTTCCCAGTTATGTTGAAGGTTTTGAGTTAGATATCTCGTCAGACCAACGTCCTGTCTTCATATTTGTTGGTCAAGTAGTTCCTCGTAAGGGTTTACCACTACTTCTCCAAGCTTTTGCAGTATTACAAGAAAGAGGCTATAACCACTACACTCTTCTAGTAGTAGGAGATGGTGAGCAACGTGAGGAATTAGAAGCCTTTTGCAAGGAACATAATCTCAGCGATCGCGTGCAATGGACAGGAAGAGTTGCCTATGATCTTATTGGTAGCTATTTTCGCAATGCAGATATTTTTGTATTCCCCACATTGGAAGATACTTGGGGTGTAGTTACTTTAGAAGCTATGTTGTTAGGTAAACCAATTCTTTGCTCTCAAGGTGCGGGCACTTCAGAACTGATTATTGATGGCGAGAATGGCTATGTATTTACACCAGATGACCATAATAAGTTAGCTGATCTAATTCAAAACTTCTTAGATCATCCAGAACTAATTGCTTCTATGGGCGATCGCTCTAGACAAATTATGGCTCAGTACAATCCAGTTGCCGCAGCACAATGTTTAGCCAATGTCACCAATCTGGTGATGAGAAAATAATTCGGGGCATTTACAAAACATCAATGGTGAGCTTGTCAACACAATAACAATGATAGAAATACAGTAAATAGAGTAATGAGCACACCTAAGATTTCTATACTGACACATAATATTGGTGGAGGTGTTTTCACCA